>DATNNX010000157.1:0-8656 GCA_035601615.1 Xanthobacteraceae bacterium | reverse complement strand
TGCCGAGCGGGATCCGATAGGCGGGGTTCATCCAGTAGCCGGCGTCCGGCTTGGTCACTTCTTTGATCGATGTGAGATGCTTCATCCAATAAGTGCCGGTCCAACCCGGCAGGATCAGACGCGCGGGAAAGCCGTGGAGGTGCGGCAGCGGTGCGCCGTTCATTTCATAGGCGATGAGTGTCGTCTCCTCGATCGCCTTCCATGTCGGGATGCTCTTGATGAAATCGGGGGTCTTGTCGATGACACCGGAATCGGCACCGTCGAAGACGATTTCGATCGCCTCTTTCTTCAGCCCGACCTTGTCGAGAAGGTCTTTGAGCCGCGCGCCTTTCCAGCGCGCACAGCCCATGGCCCCGTAGCCCCATTCGACGCCCGGAACGTGCGGCTGGAATAATCCCCGCCGATTGCCCGAACACAGGTTGACCGCGACCAGTTCGGCTGCCGGGAAGCGCTTGAGATCGTCGAGCGTGAACGCGGCCTCGCCGTTGGCGCCTTCGCCGCCGACACTGATTTTCCAGGTTCTGACATCGACTTCCGGAATATTGGACAGGTGATAGCGGACGAAAAAGGCATCGGTCGGGGTGATGGCAGTGCGGAAATACTCGATCGGGGTCTCGTAGTTGGGAGGCCGATAGCTGAGCTTGATCAGGGGCTTCTTGCCCGGCAGCGCATCGAGAATCGCGTTGTTGCGCGTCCCCTGCGGCAGAGCGGCCGGCAAATCGATCGCGGCGGCCGCCGTGCGCGAGTTGAGCGCGAGGCCCGAGCCGCCGAGCGCCAAGCCGGCGCCCGCGGTGATGAGATGCCGGCGTGTCAGCATGGCGTCCTCCCCCTGCTCTTGTTGTTGTAAGCGGCTGGATTACCGCAATAATTGTGTGCTGCGGCGGATCCTACGCGACTTCCCCGGCGCATCGATAGAGGGATTTTTGACACACCCGGCGACGGAATGGGTGAGCCCCGCTCCAGCCGCTGTTACGGAAGTCGAAACAAAGCTAAAGCTAGTGTAGCCTTTCGACGGAATCGGACGAGGGCGCCATGGACGTCAAAATGCGTGCGGCTGGGCTGTGCCTAGCAATCCTCGCGCTGGCGGCGATTGCCGTGCCGCCCGTCGAGGCAGCGCCCAAGAAAAAACCAGTTGTTTACACCACGCGGCCCGATCCTCCGATCAATCGTCCGCGCGCGCGCGTCACGGTTGCGCCGCGTTCATTCCTCGATGCCGGGACCGAAGTTCTGCCGGGGGACCGCAAATTTACCGATTACGCTTTCCCTGTCGGCACATATTCGACGCCTTTGAGCGTGGTGCAAAACACGGGCGGGCGCGTAGGATGGCATCGCTCGCCCCTGCCTGGGCCATTCGATCTTCCCAGCCGCTATAATCCGTTCGGGTGGTAACTCGGCGCGCTCGCCGCCGCCTGCATTGGTCGCCGTCGGAGAGTCACTCCGCTGTGATGTTTGCCGCACGGGCGGTCTCGGTCCAGTTCTTGAGATCGGCCGCAATCGTGCGCTGAAACTCAGCTGGCGTGCCGCCTGCCGGTGAGAGGCCCTGTTGGGCGAGTTTGCCGATCACATCGGGATTCCCTAGCGCGCGGTTGAGCTCCGCATTGATGCGCTCGATGACGTTCTTTGGTGTGCCGGCGGTGGTCAGCAATCCGATCCACTGGATCGACTCGAATCCGGGGAAACCTTGTTCCGCGACCGTTGGCAGATCGGGCAATTGCGCATCGCGGCTGAGGCTTCCGCTCGCGATCGCGCGCGCGGCGCCGGAGCGGATCTGCGGCAGCGAAATCAGCGTCGAGATTGCGGTGAATTGCGTATCCCCCGCGACCACGGCCATCATGGCGGGCGCGCCGCCGCGATAAGGGATGTGCTGGAGTTTGATGCCCGCCTTTTGGCTGAATAGCTCGACCAAGAGATGGGTTTGCGTGGCCGCGCCCGGCGAGGCGTAATTGAGCTGGCCGGGCTTGGCCTTGGCGAGCGCCACGAATTGCGTGAGCGAGTTGGCCGGCACCTTTGGATTGACGAGGAACAACAGCGGATTCTTCGCCACCATGCCAATCGGCGCGAGGTCGCGCTCCGGATTGTAGGGCAGCTTCGGGTGGGTCGCCGGGACAACGGCGAAACTCGAGGCTACCATCAGCAACGTGTGTCCGTCCGGTGTTGCCTTTGCGGTGGCATCCGTTCCGACGATGCCGCTCGCGGCCGGCCGATTGTCGACAATGAACGGCTGGCCCAGCGATCTCTCGAGATAAGGGGCGATCAGCCGCGCCACCACGTCGTTGAGACCGCCCGCGGCAAAGGGAACGATCAGGCGAACCGGGCGTTCGGGATAGGTTTCGGCATAAGCACTGGTGCCGAGCGCGATCGCAAGCAAGGTGGCAATACCGAACTTGGCTCGACACCCCTCATGCATTGTCCGATTCCCGGCCACTCTCATCGACGAGCTTCAACGCGCAAAGCCGGATCGCGAGCCGCCGGCATCAGGCAGCAAGCTTTTTCATCTCGCCGACGATGGCGTCGCCCATTTGCGATGTGGTCACGACGGTGGCGCCCTCCGATTTGATGTCGGCGGTGCGCAGGCCTTGCGCGAGGGCGGCGGAGATCGCCGCGTCGATTTGGTCGGCCTCCTTGGCCCTATTGAGCGAGTAGCGCAGCGCCATGCCGAAGGAGGCGAGCATCGCGATCGGGTTGGCGACGCCCTTGCCGGCGATGTCGGGCGCGGATCCGTGCACGGGCTCGTACATCGCCTTGCGTTTTTTCGTTTTGGCGTCGAGTTCGCCGAGCGACGCTGACGGCAGCATGCCCAGCGAGCCCGTGAGCATGGCGGCGATGTCGGACAGCATGTCCCCAAACAGATTATCGGTCACGATGACATCGAACTGCTTGGGCCAGCGCACGAGCTGCATGCCGCCGGCGTCAGCCAGCTGGTGCTCGAGCGTGATGTCCTTGAACTCGCGGGCGTGCAGTTCCTTGACCACCTCGTGCCAGAGCACTCCGGTCTTCATCACGTTGCGCTTCTCCATCGAGGTGACCTTGCTGCGGCGCTTGCGCGCGAGCTCGAAAGCCACCCGCGCGATGCGCTCGATCTCATACGTGTCGTAGACTTGGGTGTCGATCGCGCGCTTTTGGCCGTTGCCGAGATCCGTGATGGTCTTGGGCTCGCCGAAATAGACCCCGCCGGTCAACTCACGCAGGATGATGATGTCGAGTCCATCCACCACCTCGCGTTTGAGGCTCGAGGATTCCGCCAGCGCGGGATAGCAGATGGCGGGGCGAATATTTGCGAACAATCCGAGCTCCTTGCGCAGGCGCAGAAGGCCCGCCTCCGGCCGCACGTCGTACGGCACGTTATCCCATTGCGGTCCCCCGACGGCACCGAAGATCACCGCGTCGGCCGCGTGCGCCTTGCGCATCGTCGCCTCGGTGATCGCAACCTTATGCGCGTCGAAGCAGGAGCCGCCTACCAGGTCTTCTTCGATCTCGAACTCACCCAAGCCGCGCGCGTTCATGAAGACGATGAGCTTTTTCACCTCGGCCATCACCTCGGGGCCGATGCCGTCGCCGGGGAGGAGAAGGAGCTTCGCCATCGCGGGCTGCCTCGCTTGAATACATCTCTATGCCAATTGCTAAAGCCACTGGCACGGCTTGGCAAGACGAGGGCCGATTTGGCAAGGTGAGTTCGCCCGAGAGCAAAGCGCATGTCATCTGAGCGTCCAAAGGTCGTCATCGTGGGTGCAGGCTTCGGCGGGCTTGCAGCAGCGAAGGCGCTCGCCCGTGTTGCCGTCGACGTGATCGTCCTCGATCGCCAAAACCACCATTGCTTTCAGCCGCTGCTCTATCAGGTAGCGACCGCTGCGCTGTCGCCGGCGGAGATCGCTTGGCCGATCCGCCACATGTTGCGGACGCAACGCAACGCAACGGTGTTGATGGCAGAGGTCACCGGCGTCGATCTCGCCGGGCGGCTGGTCCAGACCGCTGCCGGCCCGATTTCCTACGACTACCTCGTGATCGCGACCGGAGCGACGCATTCTTATTTCGGCCACGACGAGTGGGCCGAGTTTGCGCCGGGACTCAAGCGGATCGAGGACGCGACCCGCATCCGCCGAAGGATTCTGCTGGCATTCGAGCAGGCCGAGCTCGCCGACACGGAAGCCGAGCGGCAGCGTTTGCTCACCTTTGTCATCGTCGGCGGGGGAGCGACCGGCGTGGAAATGGCTGGCGCCATCGCGGAGGTTGCGCGGGAGACATTGGCCAACGATTTTCGCAGGATCGATCCGCGCAGCTCGCGCATCATTTTGCTCGAGGCCGGCCCGCGCCTCCTGCCCACGCTGCCCGAGGATCTTTCGCGATATGCCGCGCGCGCCCTCATCCGCATGGGCGCCGACGTGAGGACCTCCACACGCGTGACCGGTTGCGATCGGCGTGGCGTCGCGCTGGACCACGGCCGCATCGACGCCGGCGCCGTCATTTGGGCTGCGGGGGTTGTGGCCTCGCCCGCCGCCATCTGGCTCGAAGCCGAGCGCGATCAGGCCGACCGCGTGCGGGTCCTGCCCGATCTCTCGGTCGCACAGCATCCCGAGGTGTTCGTGATCGGCGACGTCGCAGCAGTCCAAGATGCAGAAGGGCAAGCGGTTCCGGGTGTGGCGCCGGCGGCCAAGCAAATGGGCCGCTATGTCGGCAGGCTGATTGCCGCGCGACTGGCGGGGAAATCCTTGCCTGCCTTTCGTTATCGCAACCTGGGCGAGCTCGCGACCATCGGGCGACGCGCGGCCGTCGTGAAGTTCGGCCGTCTGCGCCTCAAGGGGTTCATCGGCTGGCTATTCTGGAGCTTGGCTCACATCTATTTCCTGATCGGCGTCAAGAATCGTTTCATCGTGGCGTTCACGTGGCTGTGGGACTACGTCACGTTTCAGCGCGGCGCACGGCTCATCACCGAGGTTCCCCCGCAGGGCAGACCGTAATTTCCGCGCGATCAAAGACCGCTGAACCAGTTATATCCCTGGTCCTCCCAATAGCCGCCGAGATATTTGTCGGTGACCGCAATCTCCATCACGTGCTTCGGATTCTTGAAGCCGAGCTTGGTCGGCATGCGCACCTTCATGGGAAAGCCGTACTTGCGCGGCAGGATTTCGCCGTCGAACCTGAACGTCATCTGCGTCTGCGGATGCAATGCGGTCGCCATGTCGATCGAGGTGGAATAGCCTTCGGCGCAGCGGAACCAGACGTATTTGGCGCGCGTATCGGCGCCGACGCGCCTCAGGAACTCGCGCAGCGGCGTGCCGCTCCATTTGCCGATCGCGCTCCAACCTTCCACGCACACCAGTCGCGTGATTTGGGTCTCCTGCGGCAGCGCATAGAGCTCCTCAAGCGTCCAGGATTTCGTATTATCGACCATGCCGCCGATTTCGAGCGTGTAATCTTGCCCGTCCACCTCTGGCGCTTCGTCCTCGGAATAATAGGCGTTGAATGGAAACGGGCGTGTCACCGCGCTGTCGGGATATGTCGGGGCGAGCTTATCGGGATTGAACAACCATGCCTGCGCGCGGTCATTGAAATAGGAAACCTTCATCAGCACGCGTTCCGCCGACGCGCCGTCGATAATGTCGCAGCCGGTCAGAAAGGCGAGCGCGCCGAGACTGGCGCCGCCGCGCAGGAACAGGCGCCGCGTCGGATCGGGCATGAGTTTCGCCGCATCCCTAACGAGAAGGCGGGCATCGACGCCAGGTGGGTTCTTTCGAATGCGTGACATACTCGGATCCGGTACTTTGTCTTGGCTATCGGCCGATGATCATGGCGCGCAGCGATTTCGGGATGAGAAAGCTCATGATGACGTGAATGACGAGAAAGGCGACGATTGCAGCCATGGCGAAGAAGTGCACGTAGCGTGCCGCCGTATAACCGCCGAACAGAGCGGCGAGTTCCTGCAATTGCACCGGCTTCCAGATGGCGAGACCCGACAGCACGATCACGACGCCGACTAGGATGACGCCGAGGTAAAGCAGCTTCTGTACGGCGTTATAGATTGAGAGATCATCGTAAGAGAGTTTGCGGGCGAGCGCGGCTTTGGCGTCGGCCAAGACGTCGCTCGGGCGGATCGGAACGAGCATGCGCCGGAAACGGCCGGTAGCGACGCCGAGTACCACATAGATGACGCCGTTCATCGCCAGAACCCACATGGCAGCGAAGTGCCAAAGCAGCGCGCCCGCAAGCCAGCCTCCGAGCGTGATCGCCGGAGGGAAGGCAAACGGGAACAGCGGTGAGGCGTTGTAGATCTGCCAACCCGAGCCGATCATGACTGCCATGGCCACAGCATTGACCCAATGCGTCAAACGCACCCAGAAGGGATGGATGAGGGTCCGCGCCGGCTCGGCAGGAGTGAGCGCCTGATCATGGGGGACTTCGATCGCCATGGCCTTTCTTTTGCAGTTGAGCGGTCTATAGCAAATTCCTATCGGCTCGTCGT
Source organism: Xanthobacteraceae bacterium (assembly GCA_035601615.1). Classification (GTDB taxonomy): domain Bacteria; phylum Pseudomonadota; class Alphaproteobacteria; order Rhizobiales; family Xanthobacteraceae; genus VAZQ01. The sequence continues at coordinate 2,199 of DATNNX010000157.1, read as the reverse complement.
TTCACGTTCCCGTGCCGCGGCGGGGTTGCAAACGACGCGGATAACGCGCGCGGGACGTGCACAGTTCGAACTTCCCGGGCAAAGGATGTGGAGAGGACTATGTCGAAGACGGGTGCGGGCAATTTCTTCGAAGACTTCCGCATCGGCGAAGTGATCAGGCACGCCACGCCGCGCACCATCACGGTGGGAGACGTGGCGCTCTATAATGGCCTCTTTGGTCCGCGCTTTGCGGTCCAGTCCTCCGACGTGTTTGCGCGTGCGATCGGCTATCCATGCTCGCCGGTCGATGATCTGCTCGTCTTTCACGTCGTGTTCGGCAAGACCGTACCGGACATTTCGCTCAACGCGGTCGCCAATCTCGGCTATGCCGCCTGCCGCGTGCTTTCACCGGTTTATCCTGGCGACACGCTGAGCGCCGAGTCCGAGGTGATTGGGCTCAAGGAAAATTCGAGCCGCAAGACAGGTATCGTGTTCGTGCGCTCGACCGGTTGCAAGCCGGACGGCACAAAAGTGCTCGAGTACGTGCGCTGGGTCATGGTGCGAAAGCGCGATGAGGCAGCCCCGGCCGGCGGCGATCATGTGCCGCGCTTGCCGGAAGCGGTGCTGGCGAGCACGCTCGGCGATGCCTGCCCCCGCATCGATGTCGCCTCCTACGACTTCACGCTCGCGGGCAGTCCCTATCGCTTCGGTGATTACCAGGTCGGCGAGAAGATCGACCACGTCGATGGCGTCACCGTCGAAGAGGCGGAGCACCAGATCGCAACCCGTCTCTATCAGAACACGGCGCGCATCCATTTCGACCAGTTTTCGGCAGCGCAAGGGAGGTTCGGCCGCCGCCTGATTTACGGCGGGCACGTGATCTCGCTCGCCCGCGCGCTCTCCTTCAACGGGCTTGCCAATGCTTTTCACATTGCTGCCATCAACGGCGGCAGGCACGTATCGCCGCTGTTTGCCGGCTCGACCGTGTTCGCCTGGTCCGAAGTCCTGAGCAGGGCCGAGGTGCCGGGTCGGGACGAAGTCGGCGCGCTGCGGCTGCGCACCGTCGCAACCAAGGACCGCCCTTGCGCCGACTTCCCGCTCAAAGCGGGCGAGGAGGACGATCCCGCGGTGCTGCTCGATCTCGATTATTGGGTGCTGATGCCTCGGTAGCGTGTTGCTCCGACGAAAATGACCCCATTAACGGACATGTGCCCGATCTATTTGGCGACCAACCATCTGGGTTGCCAGAGGAGCAGGCCCCGCTGCCACAATCTGCACTCCCGTCATTGGGGCGCAGCGGCCGATTCCTAGCCGCTCATTCAGCGAAGCTTGCTGGAAATCCGGGCGGTCAAGTCATCAATTCTGGAGAGGAATGTCCGCAGGATCGGGGACGTGTTCGCCTTGTGATACCCGACGACTAAATCGATGGTCGGCGCCTCACCTTTCAGGGGACGGCTGATGACAGACCACTTCAAGAAATGCTCTGCAGAGGCCGGCAGCAGAGCCACACCGCGCGTCGACGCGACCAGAGAAACGGCCATCGCGAAATTATCGATCTCAAGATGCGGCACGATCTCTAGTCCAGATCGCTTGAGATAATCGCCGACAACGCCACGCAGCACGCGCGGCACGTTTGATATCCCTATAAATTTTTCCCCGACAAGATCGTGCGGATCGATGGCCTTGTGCTCGGCGAGCGGATGATCGCTTGGCAGGATCACGACGATCGGTTCCTTTGCCACCAATTTGTATGCGAGATCGGGCTTCTGCTGTTCTACGCGGAGGAAGGCAATATCAAGCTTTCCGCGCTGCAGGTCGTCTGCGAGCGTTGTCGAATGGTCGCTCGAAACTCTGATTTCGATGTTGAGCAGTTCGTCGTGAAGGATGCTCGTGGCACGAGGCAGCCAGTCGACCTCCTGCCCGGTTTGGAAGCCCATGGCGAAAGTCGGTTTGACAGGTTGCGCGGCTCGCCGCACTGACTCCGCGGCCGCTTCCGCCTGAGTAACCGCCAGCCGTGCATAGTCGAGGAAGGCGCGGCCGGCGGCCGTCAGTTCAATGCCGTGCACGCTGCGGCTCATCAGCTGAACACCGACCTCATATTCGAGATCTCGGATTTGACGACTGAGGGAAGGCTGCGCCGTGTGCAGCCTCTTCTTGGCCGCGACCGTCAGGCTGCCCTCCTCTGCGACCGCGATGAAATAGCGAAGGTGCCGTAACTCC
>DATNNX010000156.1:0-17460 GCA_035601615.1 Xanthobacteraceae bacterium | reverse complement strand
GGTACCGCCGGTCATCGCGCTCATCCAGTCGGATCTGCGCCTGTCCGGCACCGAGATCGGCATTCTCTCCGGCCTGCCGACCATCCTATTCGCGATGGCGGCGCTGCCGGGATCGCTCTTCATCGCGCGTCTGGGCGCGTTGCCAACGTTCGTTATCGGTCTCGTCATCGCCGGCATCGCTTCGGCGCTGCGCGGCGCCATCCTCAACGTGTTTGCGCTCTATGCCGCCACGATCGTCATGGGCGCGGGGATCGCCATCAGCCAGCCGGCACTGCCGCCGCTCGTTCGCCAGTGGCTGCCGCAGCGCGTTAGCTTGGGCACCGCGCTGTTCACGAATGGTGTCCTGGTGGGCGAAACGCTGCCGGTCATGCTGATGATCCCGCTCGTGCTGCCGCTCGTCGGCGCGTCCTGGCGCTGGGCGCTCGCGCTGTGGGGCGTGCCCTTGGTGCTGATCGCGCTGTTAACGCTCGCGCTCGCACCGGCACGGGCGGAGGCGGCGCCGGCCGGACCCGTCAGCGGCTGGTGGCCCGACTGGCGCAACCCTTTGACATGGCAAATCGGCATTCTCTTCGGCAGCGTCAACGGCGTGTACTTTTGCAGCAACGCGTTCCTTCCCGGCTATCTCACCGATGCCGGCCGGCCCGACCTGATCAGCGCCGCGCTGACCGCACTGAATTTCTGCCAACTCCCGGCGTCGTTTATTTTGCTCGCCACCGCGGACCGCTTCGTGCAGCGAGCCTGGCCGTTCATGATCTGCGGCTCGCTGATGCTCTTGTGCCTGGCGGGCATCGTCATGACGGCAAGCCTATGGACCGTCGCCTGCGCGGGCGTGCTCGGCTTCCTCGGCGCTGCGGTGTTCACCCTCGCTTTGACGCTACCGCCACTGTTGAGCGCGCCCGGCGACGTCGGGCGCGTGTCGGCGGCGGTGTTCACCGTCAGCTATAGCCAGGCGCTCCTTGTATCCGTGCTCAGCGGCGCGGCCTGGGATCTCGGCGCAAGCCCGCGCTTCGCCTTCCTCCCGATGGCGATCAGCGCACTGCCGCTCTTGTTCCTGTCCCCGTTGATCCGCTTCCGTCGACGCGACGGCGCGGCATAGTTGCGCGATGCCCAACCTCAAGCTCACGCTCGCCTGCTGGGACTACGACCGCACGCGGCCGCTGATCGATGGGCGCGTGCGGCCCGAAGGCATCGACCTCGAGATCGAGATTCTGCGCCCGCGGCAAACCTTCCAGCGCATGCTGGACAGCAAGGAGTTCGACATCTCCGAGCTCTCGCTTGCCTCCTACACCGCGCTCAAAGGGCGCGGCGATTGCCCGTTCGTGGCGGTACCGGTCGCGCTCTCAAAGATGTTCCGGCATTCGTGCATTTATGTGCGCAGCGGCGCCGGCATCACCACGCCGCAGGATCTGCGAGGGAAGCGCGTCGGTACGTCGCAATGGAGCTCCACCGGTCTCGTGTTCGTGCGCGGCATGTTGCAGCACGACTACGGCGTTCATCCGCGGGACATGCACTGGTTCATGGGCGGGCTCAACAGCTTCGTCGAGCCGCCGCTCATCGCGCTCAATCTGCCGAACGACATCAGGCTCGATTTTCTGTCCGGAACGCAGACGCTCGAGCAGATGTTCGCGGCGGGCGAGCTCGACGCGTTGTTCTCGCTCTATATCCCAAAACACTTTCTCGAAGGCTCGCCCGAGATTGCGCGCTTGTTTCCGAGCTACAAGGAGATCGAGCGGGATTATTACCGCCGCACGCGCATTCTGCCGATCATGCACACCGTGGTGCTGCGCGCGGACGTGCATCGCGCACATCCGTGGGCGGCGCGCAGCGTCTACCGCGCGTTCACCGAAGCGCGCGATCTTGCGGTCGGTGGCCTCTACGACACCGATGCGTTGCGCGTTGCGCTGCCGTGGCTGATCGATCACGTCGAAGAAGCGCGGCGGGTGTTTGGCGCCGATTTCTGGGCCTATGGACTCGAACCCAATCGCGCGGCTTTCGAGGCGATCGGCCGCTACGTGCACGAGCAGGGTCTCTCCCCGCGCGTCGTCAGCGCCGACGAGTTGTTTGCGCCGGGGGTGGAGTGATCGCAAGCGGGGGAGGGAGCAAACCGAGTTCGTCGCTCGCGCTTGCTTTCATCTCGCCGAGATTGATTTGCCGATCATGCTTTGAACGGCTTGCTGAGGAAGCGCGAACCTTTGAGGCCGTAGCGCCAGGGCTGATCCACCGCCTTGGTGAGGCCGATGCGCGGCCCAACCGCAACCTCGACCTCCTGCGTGCGGGAGAAAATCGCAAACGGTGGCATGTCAAGCGCAAGGCCGTAATGCGCGCCGGTGACGCCGAGCGCTTGGCACAACCGGCCCGGACCCGCGCACAACAGCCGCTCCTCGGCGAGGCCGCGACGGCGGCGCATCGCGGCAAGCCCATGGGTGGGTTCGAGCGCGCGGATCAGCACCGCGCTGGCGCTGCCCTCTCCCTCGCACACGAAGTTGAGGCACCAGTGGATGCCGTAGGAGCGATAGACGTAAGCATAGCCCGGTGGGCCGAACATCACCGCGTTGCGTGCGGTCCGCCCGACAAAGGAATGCGCCGCGGGATCGGTGTGGTGATACGCCTCGACCTCGACGATCATTCCGCCCACGCCCTTGAACAACAGCGTCGCGCCGATGAGATCGGGGGCGACGGCGTGCACGCTGTGGGCGAAAAAGCTGCGGCGAAGCAGGCGGGGCATGTCTCGACCGGAAAGGGCGGGGGCAGATGGCGACTCTTTTGCGTCGTTCCGGGGCGCCGCGAAGCGGCGAGCCCGGAACCCATAACCACTGCCTGTGATTATGGATTCCGGGCTCGCGCCTTTCGGCGCGCCCCGGAATGACCGCACAAGTTTGCTAGCATAGGATCATGAGAGTGTTTCTCGCAGGTGCCACCGGCGCGATCGGCCGGCGGCTGGTGCCACTGCTCCTGCGCGCCGGACATGACGTCATCGGCACGACGCGCTCGGCGGAAAAGGCACGCGAGCTCGAACGCGCCGGCGTGGCGGCAGCCCTGCTCGACGTCTTCGACGCGCAGGCAACGCGCGCGGCGATGCGCGCGGCCAAGCCCGAGGCGGTGATTCATCAGCTCACGGATCTGCCGCGCGAATTCGATGGGGCGCGGATCACGGCGTCATACGCCGCGAATGCACGCATTCGCAGCCAAGGCACGCGCAACCTCATCGCGGCGGCGGCGGCCGCCTCCGCGCGGCGCTTTATCGTGCAAAGCATCGCGTTTGGCTATGCAAGCGGCGGCGAGCCGCATCCCGAGACGGATCCGCTCAATCCTTCGGATCCGGAGCGGGCGGTTACGATCAAAGGCGCCGCCGATATGGAACACCAGGTGCTCGGCGCGACGAGTCTCGATGCCATCATCCTGCGCTACGGCTTCTTCTATGGACCAGGCACGTGGCACGAAAATCCCACGCGCAAGCCAGGTTTGCACATCGATGCCGCGGCGCAGGCCGCGTGCCTCGCGCTCACGCGCGGGGCTGCCGGCATCTACAATATCGCTGACGACGATGGCGTAGTCGCCATCGCCAAAGCGCGTGCCGAAATCGGATTTGATCCGCAATTTCGGCTGCGGTGAAATGCGACACGCGCGGTAGCATTTCCTGCGAAAAGGAGACGCGCTTGTGGCCAAGGTGTGACATACGAGGCTTAACCTGTTATTAATCCTGTTGCTCGCGCGCAACACGGCTAAAACATTGACCTGCTGACAGGAATCCGGACCGGCCCCGCCGCGATTCGGCCATACGCGGCCGTGAGCGTGACCGAGGTCCGGGCCGCGCAGGTGGCTCAGGATGGAGGCGGACGAGACGCCATGGACGCGAAGACTGCTCTGAAAGCGAAATTGCCCAGCCGGCACGTGACCGAAGGTCCGGATCGCGCCCCACACCGCGCCTTCTATTATGCGATGGGGCTCACGCGCGAGCAGATCCATCAGCCCTTCGTCGGCGTGGCGAGCTGCTGGAACGAGGCCGCCCCCTGCAACATCTCGCTGATGCGCCAAGCCCAGGCCGTGAAGAAGGGCGTCGTCGCAGCCGGCGGCACGCCGCGCGAGTTCTGCACCATCACCGTCACCGACGGCATCGCCATGGGCCATGAGGGCATGAAGTCCTCGCTCCCCTCGCGCGAGGTGATCGCCGATTCCGTCGAGCTAACCGTGCGCGGGCACGCCTATGACGCGCTCGTCGGCATTGCCGGTTGCGACAAGTCGCTGCCCGGCATGATGATGGTGATGTGCCGCCTCAACGTGCCTTCGATCTTCATTTACGGCGGGTCGATCCTGCCCGGCACCTTCCGCGGCAAGCCGGTGACGATCCAAGACGTGTTCGAGGCGGTCGGGCAACATTCGGTGCGCCAGCTCTCGGACGCCGATCTCGAGACGCTGGAGCAGCATGCTTGCCCCTCGGCGGGCGCGTGCGGCGCGCAGTTCACGGCCAATACGATGGCGACAGTCTCCGAGGCGATCGGGCTTGCGCTACCCTATTCGGCGGGGGCTCCGGCGCCCTACGAGATCCGCGACGCCTTCTGCATGACTGCGGGCGAGAAGGTCCTCGATCTTGTTAAAGCCGGCATCCGCCCGCGCGACATCGTCACCCGCAAGGCGCTGGAGAATGCCGCGGCGGTGGTGTCGGCGACCGGCGGCTCGACCAATGCGGCGCTGCACCTGCCCGCGATCGCCAACGAGTGCGGCCTGAAGTTCGACCTCTTCGATGTGGCCGAAATCTTCAAGCGGACGCCATATATTGCCGATTTGAAGCCGAGCGGCCGTTTTGTTGCCAAAGATATGTTCGAAGCAGGCGGCGTTCCGCTCTTGATGAGGACGCTGCTCGATCACGGTTATCTTCATGGAGAATGCTTGACCGTGACTGGGCGCACGGTCGCCGAGAACCTCAAGCGAGTGAAGTGGAACAAGGACCAGGACGTGGTCCGCCCCGCCGACAAGCCGCTCTCCGCCACCGGCGGCGTCGTCGGGCTCAAGGGCAACCTCGCGCCGGAGGGCGCCATTGCCAAGGTTGCTGGGATGGCGGACTTGAAGTTTACCGGCCCGGCGCGCTGCTTTGATGGGGAGGAAGCGTGCTTCGAGGCCGTCAAGAAGAAGAAGTACAGGGAAGGCGACGTGCTCGTGATCCGCTACGAAGGGCCCAAAGGCGGCCCCGGGATGCGAGAGATGCTGGCGACGACCGCCGCCCTCTACGGACAGGGCATGGGCGGCAAAGTCGCACTGGTCACCGACGGGCGCTTCTCCGGAGCAACCCGCGGTTTCTGCATCGGCCATGTGGGTCCGGAAGCCGCCGTCGGCGGCCCGATCGCGCTTGTGCGCGACGGCGACATCATCGCCATGGACGCGCTGAAGGGCACGCTCGAGGTCGAACTCAGCAAGGCTGAACTCGAGGCACGGGCCAAGGCTTGGAAGCCGAGGGCGCCCCAATTCACCTCAGGATATCTGTGGAAATACGCCCAGCAGGTGGGAGCGGCGCGCCAGGGCGCGGTCACCCATCCCGGCGCGGCGGCCGAAAGGGCGTGCTATGCGGATATCTAAGCTCATCGTGAGCATGGCCATGCTGGGGATTGCGATCGGCCTCTCGCCGGCGATCAGCTTCGACGGCAGCCGCGCCCCGGAAGCGATGCCGGTGCCGCTCCCGGATGCCGTCAGTCCGGCGGCGGGAAGCACCTCGCTCGGCAATGCGACGCCGCTCGTCGCGGTGCCGTCCTCGCCGCCGGTCGCGCCGCTGACCCTGCCGCCGCGCTCGGCCATGCCGAGCCCGCTCGAAGCGTTCCGCTCCGGCACGCAGGCGCTGCGCCAGGGCAAGACCGAACAGGGCGTAATGGATCTCGAATACGCCGCCGAGCAGGGCGTACCCGGCGCGATCTGGAAGCTCGGCCGAATGTATGCCGACGGCGACGGCGTCAAGATGAACGAGGCGCGCGCCTATGACTACTTCCGACGCCTCACCGCGATGCACGGCGACGATAGCGCCGGCACGCCGAATGCGCGCTACTTGGCCAATGCCTTCGTCGCCCTGGGGCTCTATCATCTCGACGGCATTCCCGGAACGCTGAAGGCCGATCCCAGCATCGCGCGGGAAATGTTCCGCTACTCGGCCTCGTATTACGCGGATCCGGAGGCGCAATATTACCTGGGCCGGCTCTATCTGCAGGGCAAAGGCGCGTCGAAAGATGCGATCCAGGCGGCGCGCTGGCTGCGGCTGTCCGCCAACAAGGGCGAGCACCGCGCGCAGGCGCTGCTCGGCGGCATGCTGTTCAAGGGCGAAGACGTGTCCCGGCAAGCCGCGCTCGGCCTGTTCTGGCTCATCGTTGCCAAGGACGCCGCCGGACCGGACGAGGCTTGGATCACCGATATGTACACGAGCGCGCTCGCCCAGGCCAACGAGAGCGAGCGGGCCATGGCCCGCAAGTACCTGGAAGACTGGCTGAAAAATCGCCGCGAGTGAGAATCTGTGGCGTTCGCGCCACACTCGCCGGAAATCTGCTCACCGCGCTCGCGAGTTGATGGACCCCGAGGCCGGGCGCGCCTATCTCTTTGCGCCAATGCGAGATGTGTCGCGTTGAGGCGTGCGATGAGGACATCGCTGTGCGCAAGCACGGCGGCACTGGCGTTGGTAGCGGCGTCGGTGGGGCTGGCGCCGGCCTTTGCGGCTGACCTCAATATTGCGCCGATTTACCAAGCACCTGCGGGCGCGCTGCCGACCTGGGCCGGTGCTTACATCGGGCTTGCCGGCGGCGGCGCATGGGGCGGTGCAGCGCTGCGCAATAATGCAACCGGCGCCGATCAGGCGCCACGGTTTGATCTCGGTGGCGGCCTCTTCGGCGTCACCGCGGGCATCAACGCGCAGGGCGCAAACAGCGTGCTCGGTTTGGAGGCCGATATCTCGGCCATGAGCAAGAAGGGCAGCACGTCCGAGTTCCCACCCAATGCGGCCTTCAGCAACGAGGTGCGGGAGCAGTGGCTTTCGACTTTGCGCGGGCGTGTCGGTTACGCGCGGGATAACTGGCTCGTCTACGCCACGGGCGGTGCCGCGCTTGCCAATGTCGCAAACAGCATTGTTGCTCCTGCGGGCACGATTTCCGACCAGCAGTGGCATTGGGGCTGGACCGCGGGCGGCGGGATCGAGGTCAAGCTCAATCGGGATTGGTCGGCGAAGATCGAGTATCTCTACGTCGGATTGCAGGACAAATCCTATTTCAACCCGACGCCGGGTCCCGTCCTTCCCGGCAACCAGCGTCTGCACCTCGACGATCACATCGTCCGCGTCGGGGTGAACTACAAGCTGCCGTGGAACGTGTTGGACAGCTTCTTCAAGCGCTGAGCTCGAGATCGGCCCACACCGGCACGTGGTCCGAAGGTTTTTCCCAGCCACGCACGTGCTTGTCGATGCCGGCGGCGATCAGCCGGTCGGCGGCCTGCGGCGAGAGGAGCAGATGGTCGATGCGGATACCGTCGTTCTTCTGCCACGCACCCGCTTGGTAGTCCCAAAACGTGTAGGGGCCGGGGCCGTCGGTTCCGGCGCGAACCGCGTCGAGCAGTCCGAGGTGATAAAGGGTGCGGAATTTCTGCCGGGTGCGCGGCAAAAATAGCGCGTCATTCACCCACCGCTCGGGGTAACGGGCATCGAGCTCGGTGGGGATGACATTGAAATCGCCGCCGAGAACCAGCGGCTCTTCCCATTGCAGGCGTTCGCGCGCGTAGTGAATGAGCCGGTCCATCCAACTGATCTTGTAAGAATATTTGTCCGTGCCCGGCGGATTGCCGTTAGGCAAATAAACGGATGCGAGGCGGAGCACCCCCTGCGTGGTCGACACCACCGCTTCCAAAAATCGGGCGTGGGTGTCGGTCTCATCGCCTGGCAGCCGTGCGGTCACCTCCTCGAGCGGAAATTTGGAGAACACCGCGACGCCGTTGAAGGTCTTCTGCCCGTGCACCGCAACGTTGTAGCCGAACGCCTCGAAAGGCTCGCGCGGGAAGGCCTCATCCACGCACTTGGTCTCCTGCAGAAAAACGATGTCTGGCCGCCGCTCCGCAAGCCAAGCGGTCAAATTGTCGATCCTTTGCTTGATGGAATTGACGTTCCAGGTGGCGATGCGCATTGGTGGGCAAGATGGTGTAAGATCGCGTGGTTTAACTGGGCAGCATGCGGCGCCGGAGTGACCAAGTTTTAACCTGAGGTTACACGGTTTTTACGATGGCCGCTCATAGGGATATGTTAGAAGATTGTTCCCGCGTAATAAAAAGAATCGTATGAGCGGGACACCGGAACACAGAGGGAGTCCGGGTGGGCCGACAAAGGGCCCCCGCGGCGCGGTAATGAAGAAGCGGATCCTGGTGGCGGGGGCGGTGGTGGTGCTGGTTGCAGCCGGCTGTGCCGTCGCCGCGACGCGCAGCGGCTTATGGCCCGGCGGCGCGATCGCGCAGGCTCCGCGACAGAACGCCCCCCGCGCGGTCCCGGTCGAAATCGTGACCGCCGTCAAGAAAGTCGTTCCCGTCCGCATCGAGGTGCTTGGAACGGTGACCCCGATCGCCAGCGTCGCGGTCAAGCCGCGCGTGGACAGCGAGATCACGGGGGTCCACTTCCGCGACGGCGCATTAGTGAATCAAGGCGACCTCCTGTTCACGCTCGACGGCCGGACGATCGAAGCGCAAGCAAGGCAGGTCGAAGGCCTGCTCGCCGGCGCAAAAGCGAACCTCGAGCAGGCGGAACGCGATGTCGCGCGCTACACCGAACTTCTCGCGAAAAACGCGACCACGCTGGTCACGCTGCTAAACGCGCGAACGCAGGTCAATATCTGGCGCTCCTCGGTCGATTCCAACACGGCGCAACTCGAAAATCTCAACATCCAGCTCGGCTACTGCACCATCCGGGCGCCGATTACCGGGCGCGCCAGCATGGCCGCAGTCAAGGTCGGCAACCTCGTGCGTGCGGCCGACTCCGCGCCGTTGGCGACCATCATCCAGACGGCGCCAGTCTACGTCACGTTCTCGCTTCCCCAGGGCTACCTGCCGGATCTGCGCCAAGCGCTCGACAACGAGAGCGCGTCCATCGAGGCGATCATTCCCGGCGATCCGCGCCGGGCCAGCGGGCAGGTCACGATGATCGAGAACAGCGTGGACGCGCCGACCGGCACGGTGCCGGTTCGCGCTACCATGCCGAACGCCGACGAGTTGCTCTGGCCGGGGACGTTGGTGACGGTTGGACTCACGTTCCGCGAGGAGGAGGCGGTCACGGTGCCGTCGACCGCGGTCCAGGTGAGCCAGACCGGCACTTACGTGTTCGTAGTGAACAACGACGTGGCGACAGTGCGGCCGGTGAAGGTCGCCCGCGTGCTCGGCAGCGAGTCGGTCCTCGCTGACGGCCTCGAGGGCGGAGAAACGGTCGTCAGCAACGGCCAGCTCTTGCTCTCGAATGGAACCAAGGTTGCCGTGCGCGCCCCGAAGGTCGGATCCTAGCCCATGATGCTGTCCGAGACCTGCATCCGGCGGCCGGTGCTGACCACCCTGATCACCGCCTCGATCATCGTGTTGGGCGTCTTCGCCTACCGGCTGCTTGGGGTCGCGGCGCTCCCTGCGGTCGACTTTCCGACCATCAGCATCCAGGGACAATTGCCGGGCGCGAGCGCGGAAACGATGGCGGCATCGGTGGCGGCGCCGATCGAGCGCCAGCTTTCCACCATCGCCGGCATCACCTCGCTCACCTCCTCCTCCTCGCTCGGCATCACGTCGATCACGATCCAATTCGATCTCAACCGCAACATCGACGGCGCCGCGCTCGACGTGCAGACGGCGCTGACCGTGGCCGCTCGAAAACTGCCGGTGGAAATGACGATCCCGCCAAGCTTTCGCAAGGTGAATCCGGGCGACTTCCCGATCATGTATATCAGTTTGGTCTCGGCAACCTTGCCTTTGTCGGTTGTCGACGAATTCGGCGAGATCACGCTGGCGCAACAGATTTCGCAGCTCACCGGCGTCGCTCAGGTGCTGGTGTTCGGCGCGCAGAAATTCGCCGTGCGGGTGCAAGTCGATCCGGTGGCTGCCGCGGCGCGCAACATTTCGCTCGACGACATCCGCAGCGTCGTCGCCAAGACGAATTCCAACACGCCGGTCGGAACGCTCAACGGCCCCAAGCAGAGCGTGACGCTGACCGCCTCGTCGGCAATGACGAAGGCGGAGGAATACCGCAAGGTGGTCGTTGCCTATCGCAACGGAGCTCCGGTCTACCTCGATCAAGTCGCGCGCGTCATCGACAGCGTCGAGAACGACAAGATCGCGAGCTGGTTCAACAACGAGCGCGCGATCGTGCTGGCCATTCAGCGCCAACCCGACGCAAATACGGTCGCGGTGGTCGATGCGGTTCGTTCGCATCTGCCGCAGTATGAGGCGTCGATACCGCCGTCGATCCGCATGCAAGTGCTGATGGATCGCTCGATCTCGATCCGCGATTCGGTGATGAACGTGCAGGAGTCGCTCATCATCGCCTGCTTCCTGGTCATTCTGGTGATCTTCCTTTTCCTGCGCTCGATCTCGGCCACCGTCATTCCCGCACTCGCGCTCCCGGTGTCGCTGATCGGTACCTGCGCGGCGATGTACGTGTTCGGGTTCTCGATCAACAACATGACCCTGCTGGCGCTGACGCTGTCGGTCGGTTTCGTGGTCGACGACGCGATCGTGATGCTGGAAAACATCGTGCGCCATGTGGAGGGCGGGATGCGGCCGTTCGAGGCGGCCCTCAAGGGCGCGCGCGAGATCGGCTTCACCATCATTTCGATCACGTTCTCGCTCATCGCGGTGTTCATTCCGGTGCTGCTGATGGGCGGCATGGTCGGCCGGGTATTTCGCGAGTTCGCGGTGACGGTCGCGGTCGCGATCATCGTGTCGGGCTTCGTTTCGCTGACGCTCACGCCGATGCTGTGTGCGCGCGTCCTGCATTCGCATCGCGAGGGCGACAAACAGAACATCGTGCTGCGCATTTTTGAGGCGTTGTTCAAGAGCTGCCTGCGCGCCTACGAATGGTCGCTCGATCGGGTGCTGCGCTACAAAGCCGTCACGCTCGCGGTGACGTTGGCGTCGCTCGGCCTCTCGGTTTGGCTCTACATCATCATTCCGAAGGGCTTCTTCCCGACCGAGGATACCGGCTTCGTCTCCGCCTCGAGCGAGGGGGGCTCGGATATTTCGTTCCAGGGGATGGTCGACCTGCAGCGTCAGGTCGCGGAAATCATCCGCTCCGATCCAGCGGTCGACTACGTCAATTCGACGGTGGGAGCGGGCGGGCCGAACCCGACCCTCAACATCGGCCGCCTTTTCATCGCGCTCAAGCCGCGCAGCGAGCGCCACGAAAATTCCACCGCTGTCATCCAGCGCCTGCGCAACAGCGCCAATACCGTTCCCGGCATGGCGGTCTATTTCCAGAACGTTCAGAACATCAACATCACCGGCCGTATTTCCAAGAGCGAGTACCAGTACACGCTGCAGTCCAGCGACAACCAGCTCCTCTACGACATTGCGCCGAAATTGCGCGACAGGATCGCCGAGATCGAGGGCCTGCGCGACGTCACCACCGACCTCTACATCAAGAATCCGCAGATGACGGTCGAGATCGACCGCGAAACGGCGGCGGTCTACGGCGTCACCATCGATCAGATCCGCCAGGAGCTGTTCAACGCCTTCGGCGCACGCCAAGTGGCGAGCATCTACACGCCGACCAACGATTATCAGGTCATTCTCGAGAGTCAGCCGCAGTTTCAGGCTGATCCCTCGCAACTGCAGAACATCTTCGTGAAGACCAACGTGACCGGCGGGGGCGGAACCGGGACTGGCCCGGGCTCCGGCGTCAACGGAAACGGCATCCCGTCCGGGACCGCGATCCCGCTCTCGGCGGTCACCCGCATCGTGCCCACGGTGGGCCCATTGCAAGTCAATCACCAGGGCAACCAGCCCGCGGTGACCATCTCGTTCAACCTCGCGCCCGGCTATTCGCTCGGGCAGGCGGTCGATGCCATCAAGGAGATCGAGCGCGAATTCCATCTACCGATCACGGTCAGCACCGGCTTTCAGGGCTCGGCCCAGGTGTTCCAGGACTCGCTCAAAGGGCAAGGCGTGCTGATCTTGGCCGCCATCTTTGCCGCCTACGTGGTGCTCGGCGTGCTCTATGAGAGCTTCATTCATCCGATCACGATCATTTCCGGCTTGCCGTCCGCCGGCGTCGGCGCGCTGCTCGTGCTGATGATGTTCAACATGGATCTGTCGGTCATCGCCATGATCGGCATCGTCATGCTGGTCGGCATCGTGAAGAAGAACGCGATCATGATGATCGACTTCGCGATCGAGCGCCGGCGCGTGGGCATGGGCGCGCAGAGTGCCATCCGCGAGGCGGCCCTGCTGCGCTTCCGTCCGATCATGATGACGACCTTTGCCGCCATCTTCGGCACGCTGCCGATCGCGATCGGCACCGGCGCAGGCGCCGAGCTGCGTCAGCCGCTCGGCATCGCCGTGGTCGGCGGGCTCCTGCTGTCGCAGCTTTTGACGCTCTACATCACGCCGGTGATCTATATCTATCTCGACCGTATCGACCGCATGGTCAAGTATCGGCTGGAGCCGCAACTGCGCGAGCTGCCAGAGCCTGTCGAGCGCCCGACCGCCGTCGCCGCCGAGTGACGGCTGCAGCGCCAGGACCTTTCTTCGATCTGCCATACACAAGCCGAGGAGGATTGCGGTATGCCGCGCGCGTTGCTCGTGAGCTTGGTTGTCCTCCTCTTTTGCCGCGGGGATGCGCTCGCGCAGACTTGGCCGAGCAAGCCGATCCGCGCGATCATCCCTTTTGCCGCCGGCAGCGCGACCGATGTTACCCCGCGCGTCGTGTTCGAGCCGTTGTCGGCGCAGCTCGGCCAACCGATCGTGGTCGAGAACCGCGGCGGCGCGGGAACGACAATCGGCGCCGCCATCGTCGCCAAGGCGGAGGCGGACGGCTACACCCTGCTCGCCACATCCTCGGCCCATACTCTGGTTCCCACGGTCTATCCGAGCGCGCCCTACGACACCGCCGCCGATTTCGCGGCGGTGGTCTCGCTCGGAAGCAGCCCGAACGTGCTGGTGGTGTCGCCGGCGAAGGACTTTAAGACGGCGCAGGACCTCGTCGCCGCGGCCAAGGCTAGGCCCGGCTCTTTCAACTTCGCCTCCGCCGGTGTGGGCAGCGCCACTCATTTGAGCGCGGAGCGGTTTCGCATGGCTGCTGGGTTTGAGGCCGTGCACATTCCGTTTCGGGGCGGCGCCGAGGCGATCACGGAGGTTCTAGCGGGACGGGCCGACTTCTATTTCTGTCCGCTTGGTACGGCGCTGCCGCAGGTCCGCGAGGGCAAGCTGCTCGCGCTTGCGGTGAGCAGCCCAAAACGAGCGGCGCTGTTGCCCGACGTGCCGAGCGTCGTCGAGCTATTCCCCAATTCCGATTACGCGTTCTGGATCGGCGTTTTCATGCCGGCGAAGACGCCGCGAGACATCGTCGATCAATTCCATCGCGAGGCGATCAAGACGATGCAATTTCCGAACGTCAAAGAGCGTTTGCAAACGCTGGGCATGAATCCGACGCCGCTGATGCCAGCGGAGTTCGACGCCCAAGTGCGCTCGGAAATAGCCTCGACCGGCCTGCTCGCCAAGGCCGCCGGACTAGGCGCGAATCAGTGATCAGAGCGAGAAGCTCGTTCCGCAGCCGCAGGATGCCGTGGCCTGCGGGTTGTTGATGCGGAACGACGCGCCGATCAAATCATCGACGAAATCGATCTCGGAGCCGGCCAGATAGCCGACCGAGACTTGATCGACTAGAACGGTCGCGCCGTCGCGCCGGATCACGAGGTCCTCGGCTGCCTGAGCGCGGTCGATGTCGAACTTGTACTGGAAACCGGAGCAGCCCCCGCCCTCCACGCTGACGCGAAGCATGCTGCCCGGCGGCTCGCGGCGCAGAATTTCGCCGATCCGCTGCGCGGCCCGTTCGGTGAGCGTAATATGGTCCATCCGCGTACCAGTGATTGCCAGTCGGCCTAACCGATAGTTAAGTGCGCCCAGGGCTTTGGTCAATTGGGCGGTTCGGCATGGCGGTTGAAGCGGCCCGCGCGCGCGCGCCCTACGCGTCCGCTCCCGGCAGGAGCCGCGGCCGGCTTCATCCGGAGCCGGTGAGCGCAACGCGCAACCCCTTCCGCCGCGACTGCGACCGCATCATCCATGCAACCGCATTCCGGCGGCTCGCGTACAAGACCCAGGTCTTCGTGTTTCACGAGGGCGACCATTTCCGCACCCGCTTGACCCATACGCTCGAGGTTGCCCAGATCGCGCGCTCGCTGGCCCGCGCGCTCGGGCTCGATGAAGACTTGGCCGAGGCGCTGGCGCTCGCCCATGATCTCGGCCATCCGCCTTTCGGTCATGCCGGCGAGCGTGCGCTCGATCGCTGTCTTGCGGCCTGCGGCGGCTTCGATCACAACGCGCAGACGCTGCGGGTGGTGACCGTGCTCGAACGGCGCTACCCCACCTTCGATGGATTGAATCTCTCCTGGGAGACGCTCGAGGGGCTCGTCAAGCATAATGGTCCCCTGACGCTGCGCGACGGCAGCCCATGCGAGGCATATCGCGAGCGCGGGCTGCCGCATGCCATCGCGCTGCATAGCAGGATGCAGGATCTCGAGCTGTGGAGCTTCCCCAGCGCCGAGGCGCAGCTTGCCGCGATTGCCGATGATATCGCCTACGACGCCCACGACATCGACGACGGCTTGCGCGCCGGGCTTTTTTCGATCGAAGAGCTCGCAGGCGTGCCGTTGATCGGCGACATTCTCAGAGAGATCCGCAAGCAACATCCCGGCCTGGAGGCTTCCCGGGTGGTGCATGAGCTGGTGCGTCGTCTGATCACGCAGATGATCGAGGATGTCATCGCGGAAACCCATGAACGCTTGCGGGCTTTAGCACCGCGCTCGGCCGATGAGGTGCGCCATGCCAAGGGGCCGGTCGGCGGCTTCTCGCCGGCAATGGCGCAGGCCGACCGCGCCATCAAAGGCTTTCTGTACCCGCGGATGTATCGGCATCACCGCATCATGCGGATCATGGGCGAGGCGGAGCGCGTGGTCTGCGCCCTGTTCGCCCGCTATGTCGAACGCCCTCGCGATATGCCCGCGGAATGGGCACAGATCCCGGAGGAGGGTGATGAGGCCGCGCGGTTGCGCCATATCGCAGATTTCATCGCCGGCATGACCGACCGGTACGCGTTGGGCGAGCATGCGCGGCTTTTTGACACGATTCCCGAATTGCGTTAGGCGGCGCCACTCGACGCAAGCCATGAGCGATCAGAACATCTTTGCCGCGGTCCTCGACAAAATCCGCGCCGCCAATGTCGCACTGGTTGAGGATGGTGCGCTGCCGTCAGGGATCGACCAGTCCCGCATCGTGGTCGAGCCGCCGCGCGAGAGTGCGCATGGCGACATGGCGACGAATGCGGCCATGGTGCTGGCCAAGGACGCCGGGGCGAAGCCGCGCGTATTGGCCGAAGCGATCGCGGCAAAGCTGCGCGGCGACGATCTGGTGGCGAAGGCAGAAGTCGCAGGGCCGGGCTTCATCAATCTCACGCTCAAACCCGAGGCTTGGATCGGCGCGCTGCGCTCGATCCTGGCCGCAGGCACAAACTATGGGCGCAGCAACGTAGGCGGCGGCAGCGCCGTCAACGTCGAATACGTCTCCGCCAACCCGACCGGCCCCATGCACGTGGGTCATTGCCGCGGCGCCGTGTTCGGCGACGCACTCGCCAACCTGCTTGCCTTTACCGGGTTCGCGGTCACGCGCGAGTACTACATCAATGACGCCGGCGCCCAGGTCGATGCGCTCGCACGCTCGGCGTTCTTGCGCTATCGCGAGGCGCTAGGCGAGAATATCGGGCCCATTCCGGAAGGCCTCTATCCCGGCGATTACCTCAAGCCGGTCGGGGCGGAGCTCGCGGCCGAGTATGGCGCGGCGTTGAAGGACAAGCCCGAGGCGGAATGGCTACCCTTGGTACGCCATCGCGCCATCGACATGATGATGGGCCAGATCCGTAACGATCTGCTCTCGCTCAAAGTCGTGCAAGACGTGTTTTTCTCCGAGCGTTCGCTCCTCGAGGGGCCTCGCGATCAGGTGAGCGAGACGATCGCCACGTTGCGGCACGCCGGCTACGTCTACGAGGGGCGCCTGCCGCCTCCGAAGGGGGCGCCGGTCGAGGATTGGGAGGATCGCGAGCAGACGCTGTTTCGTGCGACCGCCTTCGGTGACGACGTCGACCGGCCGCTGATGAAATCGGACGGCAGCTATACCTATTTCGCGTCCGACATCGCCTATCACAAGAACAAAGTGGACCGCGGCTTCCGCAGCATGATCGACGTGTGGGGCGCCGATCATGGTGGCTACGTCAAACGCGTTCAGGCCGCGGTCAGCGCCGTGCGGGCGATCACCAATGCGCCGACCGCCGATCTCGACGTCAAGATCGTGCAACTGGTGAAGCTGTTGCGCGGCGGCGCGCCGGTGAAAATGTCGAAGCGCGCCGGCGAGTTCGTGACGCTACGCGAAGTCGTGGACGAGGTCGGCAAAGACCCGGTGCGCTTCATGATGCTCTACCGCAAGAATGACGCGCCGCTCGATTTCGACCTGGCCCAAGTCATCGAGCAGTCCCGCGACAACCCCGTCTTCTATGTCCAGTACGGGCATGCCCGCGGGCAATCCGTGTTCCGCAACGCGCGTGAAGTCCTCCCGCACCTGCCGGCCGAGCCGGCCGCGCGCGCCTCGCTTTTGGCTGGCGCGCCGCTCGAGCGGCTCGAAGATGCCGGGGAGCTCGCGCTCATGCGGCGGCTTGCACTCTATCCCCGCCTGATCGAAGCGGCCGCGCTTGCCCATGAGCCGCACCGCATCGCCTTCTATCTCTATGATCTTGCAAGCGATTTCCACGCGCAGTGGAACCGCGGGAAAGATGCGTCACATTTACGCTTCATTATCCAGAATGATCCACTAATCACTATGGCGCGCCTTGCGCTGGTGCTGGGCGTCGTGACCGTTCTCGCGTCGGGGCTCGGGCTGCTCGGCGTCGAGGCCCCCGACGAGATGCGTTAGTCCCGCTCGGTGCGCAGGGCAGACGGGCTCTTGATCGATCCGTTGCGCAAGAAGCCGAGTGCGAGCGCCAGTACCGGGAAACGGGGATGAGTATGGCGGACGACAGCAGGCTACGATCCTATCGCTCTAATGACCCCTATCGGCGCGCGGCCGAGCCGGCACCGCCGAGCGAGGAGGCAAACGCTCGCGATCCCTTGGCCGAGCTTGCCCGGTTGCTGGGGCAGAGTGATCCATTTGCCGAATTGGGACGCAGCAACCGGGTGCCGCGACAGGCGCATGACGCGCCGCCGACTGCGCCGGCCAACTGGCAGG
>DATNNX010000155.1:0-9745 GCA_035601615.1 Xanthobacteraceae bacterium | reverse complement strand
TGCCGCTTCCGCAAAAACTCCGCTCAGCAATGGCGGACCAATCACTTGGAACTTCAAACTCATCGCCCATCACCTGCTCGACGGCTTCGGCGGCATGGGCGAAGGCATGTCGATCCAGATCGCACGCGACGGCCGCCGCATCCTCTGGCTCGCGCATGAAAGTGCGCCGAAGAATTTTACCGCGGTCGACGTGTCCGATCCGCGCAAGCCCAAGGTCGTCGTACAGACGGACCTGCCGCAGGCGCACATGCGCTCGAATTCGCTGGAGACCTGCGGGAATATCATGGCGGTGGCCTATCAGACGCAAAAGAAAGGCCTGCAACCCGCCGGCATGGAGCTGTTCGACATTTCGGTGCCGGAAAAGCCGAGGTCGATCTCGTTCTTCGACTGCTCAGGCGCGACCTCGCGCGGGGTGCATCAGCTCTGGTTCTGCGACGGCGAGTACGTTCACTGCGCGTCTGGCGCGCCCGATTTCACCCCCACGCATCCCAGTGACGATCAGTTCTATCGCTGCATCGACGTGCGCAATCCCTCAAAACCGGTCGAGGTGGGCCGCTGGTGGATGCCGGGGACGCGTCAGGGCGACAACGTCGCGCCGCCGCCGCGTCATCCATTGGACAAGGGGCACCGCGCCCACAATACCAACGTCTATCCCCAGCGCGGCGACCGTTGCTACCTCGCCTATATCGACGGCGGCATGTTCATTCTCGACATTTCCGACAAGGCAAACCCGAAACGGGTGTCGCAGTGGACCAATTCGCCGCCCTATACCGGATTCATGCACACCGTGATGCCGCTGTTCGATCGCGGGCTCATGGTGGTCACCGACGAATCAACCGAGAACAACGCCAAAGATTGGCCGAAGCTCATCTGGGTTCTCGACGCACGCGAGGAAACCAACTTAGTGCCGATCTCGACCTGCCCGTTGCCCGATCACCAGGCGTTTGCCGCAAAGGGACGGTTCGGCGCCCACAATATCCACGAGAACGTGCCGCGGCCGACCGCCTGGCACTCCGATGAGATCGTGCTCGGCACCTTCTTTAACGGCGGACTGCGAGCCTACGACATTTCCAATCCGTATCAGCCGCAGCAGGTCGGGGTGTTCGTGCCACCCGCGCCGCCGATGGCGCCTACCGGAACCATCCAGCTCAATGACGTGTTCGTCGACGAACGCGAGATCGTCTACACAGTCGACCGCCACGTCGGCGGCCTCTACATCCTGGAGATGGATTTTTGACCCGGCTGCCTGCGCAATACGCACAGCCGGACTGCAAGCTCTGTCTGCTCCCTCTCCCCGCTCTTACGGGGAGAGGGGTGGGGTGAGGGGCAGACGCCGCTCGAGACGAAGGGCCCCTCTCCCCTACCCTCTCCCCGCTGAAGCGGGGAGAGGGAGCATACCGAGTGCGCGGCGTCATTCCGGACGATACATGCTCGATCTCTTTCCCTCCCGTGACGCAAGCCGGTTCGGGCGCAGGCTCAAGTACGCGCGCGGCGCAAGACTTCCGGTGATCGTCGTCACCGGCTTTCTTGGCGCCGGCAAGACCACGTTGCTGCGCCGCTTTCTGGCGAGCCCCGCGGGCGAAGGCACCGCGGTCGTTATCAACGAGTTCGGCAGCGTCGGGATCGACGACGCGTTGGTGCGCGCCTCGACCGACGATGTCACCCTGCTCGGCAATGGCTGCCTGTGCTGCAACATGCGCTCAGACCTGCAGAACGCGTTGCGCAATCTCGTCGCCGAGCGCGCGCAAGGCACGGTGCCGCAATTCAAGCGAATATTGATCGAGACGAGCGGGCTCGCCGATCCTGGGCCGATCCTGCAGACCTTCGCCACCGATCGCGCGCTAGGCAGCGAATTTCACGTCGAGGCAGTGATCGCTGTCATCGAGGCCGTGAGCGGCCTCGACACGCTGGGATGGTCGGCGGAGGGCAGAAGGCAGGTCATCCTCGCGGACCGGCTGGTCGTGTCGAAAACCGATGTCGCCAAACCGCAACTGGTGAAGCGATTGAAGGCGCGCCTTAGGGCCCTCAATCCGCACGCCGCCGTTCACAGCGCGGTCGAGGGCCATCTCGATCCGCGCTATCTACTCCAGAACGATATGCGCTTGCCGAAGGCGGCGCCGGGTTTCATCGCCGAGGCCGAGCACACGGATGGCATTTCAAGCTTCGTTATTACGGAGGACGCGCCGCTCCCCTGGGAGGCGTTCGCACGCGGCATGGAGACGCTCATTGCGTTGCGCGGAGGCGACCTCCTGCGCGTCAAGGGCTTGCTGAACGTCGTGGGCTGCCGCGGGCCCGTGGTGGTGCAGGTGGCGCAGCACCTCGCGCACCCACCGGTCGAGCTCGCGGCATGGCCCGACCAGGATCGCACCAGTCGGCTCGTGTTCATCACGCGCGGCATTCCAGAGCGTCATGTACGCGACCTCTTTGCAGCCGTGCGCGCGTTGAGCGGCGGTTCGGAGTAGAAGCATTTTCCGATGACACCGTCACCCGCGGGTCCTCATCTTCTTGAGAATTGTGAGTGAAGAAGATGGATGGCCGGGTTAAGCCCGATACTGGAACTATGCGAGGACCGGCGGATCGCCCGCATGCTGCGCGACATGCGGCTCGTGCAAGCGCTCCTCGCGCTCCGCAAGCGCCCGCAGTTCTTGTTCAAGGCGCAAGTGCTGTTCCCGGGATTCGGGTGACCGGCACATGCCGGCAAAGCGATGGTGTTCGGCGGCCATCGCCCGGTATTCGGTTGCATTGATCATAGTGTCCTCCCACGCGTGTCCCATTCTCCGGATGGCACCGGAGCAATGGCGTGGGACGCTAGAACGGGTCCCATGGACAAGTTTTGCAATGGAAAGTCCCGAACGCTTTGCGCTGGCGTTTCGAGTGCGCCCAGTCTGCGCGTTCGCTGAGATAAAGTCGAGTCCGTCCTGCGTGACTGCAAGGCGATCGCTTAGCGGGCCGCCGCGTCGCGGCGCAGGTCCTTGTCGATCGTCAGCGGCGCGTCGTTGGCGAAGCGCACGCGATAGACCTGGAAGTTCTCCATCACCCGCTGCACGTAGTTGCGGGTTTCCATGAACGGGATGCGCTCGACCCAATCGACGGGATCGACCTTCGGGTCGCGCGGATCGCCGTATTTGGCGATCCACTCCTGGACGCGGCCACGCCCGGCATTGTAGGCGGCAAAAGCCAGGAGCTGGTTGCCGCGGTAATCCTGCAGCACGCCAGCGATCTCGGCAGCGCCGACCTGAAGGTTGTACGGCGAGTCCGTCCGCAGGCGCTTGAAATCGTAGGTGCAGCCGAACCGCTTGCAGGTATCCTTCCCGGCTTCCGGCGTGACCTGCATCAGGCCCATCGCCTGCGCCTGCGACCAGTCGGACGGATCGAACGCGCTCTCTTGGCGAATAATCGCAAACAGCATCGCGTTCTCGATGTTGGAGGCAATGGGCGAATAGCGCGGCACGCCGACGGTCGGAAACGCGTAGTAGTCGAGCGGCAAGCCGCGCGCGAGCGCACCCTTGCCCATGTGCAGCATCCCGCGTGCGTCCTCATACTGCTCGGCCAATTCGCCGAGGGCCGAGAGCGTGCCGGGATCGTTGACCGACTCGCCGATGCTCGCCATCAGCGTAATGACCAGTTGCCGTTCGTTGAGCGCGTAGAGAATCTCGAGCGCGCGAACAAGCTCGAGCCGTTGCGCCTCGGCCTCCTTGTCCGGCTTCGGCGGCGGCGGCGCCAGCGCGAGCGCCGGGAGTCCCAGCCGGGCGCGGGCGAGCTGTCCGTAATAGGCGGCCGAACCGCGCGCCGCCGTTTCATACTCGGCGCGCGCCTGTTCGGGCTGGTGCAAAGCTTCCGCCACGCGGCCGAGCCAATAGTGGGAGCGCGCGTACGAGGTCGGATGGCGGGTCACATCCTGGATGCGCTTGAAATGGGTTGCCGCCGTTTGCGGGTCATCGAGAAATCGCAGCGCGATCCAGCCCGCCATGAAATGGCGTTCGATACGCGAGTTTTCCTTGGTCGGCTCGGCCGCCTCCGCCACCACCCGATAGGCCGAGCGGGCGTCGCCCAGATCGAGCAGCTTGCGCGCCATGATGCGGCGCTCGACCCACCACTCCTCGCCATCGTGGATCTCGTCAAGGTCGCAGGGCGCGGACAGCAGCACCTGCGCCGCCTCGGCGATCTTGTTCTCATGGCGCAGAACATACGTCTTCGCCAACAGATAATCGGGATCGTGGCGCGCGTCCGCCGGCACGGCGTCGAGCAATTTCTTGACGTCAGCGCCCTTGCGGTTGATCGCGATGCGCGCCTGCGCGATTGCAAGGTCGGCGGCACCCAACCGCCGCGCCACCCGCAGCGCTGCCTCGTTATCCGCTGCGATCACTCTCTTTTCCATGCGCGCTTTGTGATCCGCACGGGTCAAGAATTCGGAATAGCGCTCCAGCACCTGCTTCTCGACCTCGGCGGAAAGTGAATGGTCGCGCCAGGCCTCGCGTATAAGCGGCTTGGCGGCTTCGATGTCGCCCTGCGCGATGAGTGCGCGCGCCAGCACCAGGCGGCCCGTGCCCGACTGCGGCGGCGAGCCGTTGAAGAAGCTCAACGCCTGTGCCGGCTTGATGTTCTCGACCCAGAGCATCGCCTCCGCGCGCTTGCGGAACATCCCGAGGTTCGGCCAACCGGGATTGCCGGCGATGAAGCCGAGAAAACGCTTGCTGTCGGCGCCGCTGTGGTCGCTGCGCAAAATGATCCATTCGACAAGTTTACGCGCCACCGGATCCGAGATGGTGGCCGCAACTTCGGTCGCCTTGCTGGCGCCGCCGTGGCGTAGTGTCTCGATGGCGCTCTTGACCAGCGCCGTGTCGGCGGCCGACGTCTGCGGCGGCGGCCCATGCGCCAGCGGGATCTGCGGCACCACGGATTTCTCAGGTGCTGCCTTGTCCTTGGATTTGCCCGCCACCTTCTTTCCGGTTGCCTTGGCGGCTTTTCCCGAGGCTTTGGCCGTCGTATGCGCGCCCTTGGCGCCGCGCGCCGCGGCCGGCTCTGCGGCAAGGGTGATTGCGAGCGCACTCGCGCAAGCGAGTGCAGCAACGAGTGCTGACCGATATCGCGTGTTCAAGTTTGCTTGTCCCCAGATCCCCGGCGAATCGCTTCGCCCCAACTGCAACTCAAGTACCCGCCCGCTCGAATTCACCAATTTTAATGCAGCAATATTTGGGCGGAAAAACGTCGCGATTGTCGCCGACGTCCGACGGATGAATGCCTCAAAAAGCGTCGGCCATCGCCCGGATGAGCGAAGGGAACTTCGGGGTGCGCACGGCGGACTCGCGCTCACATCGCGCTAGCGCACCGGTTCCTCAGTTGGGCCCGGTCCTCATCAGTCGGACAGGGGGGCCGGCGAGGAAACCCGGACTGCGCCTCGCTCCATCCGGGCGACGCGCCACTCGGTTCCTTTGCCGGTTTGTATCTTGCCCGTTTGGCGTGATGTTGCCCGCAGGCTCGGATTCCAATTACGATGATCTCGGACGGCAGGAGAAGTCCTCTCGCCATCCACGAAACAAGCCTTGCAACGGAGACTCACATGTCCGCAAACGTCACCGAGGAACTGGCCGGCTTTGCGGCATCGTTGCAATACGAGAACATTCCGGAGCGCGTGCGCGAGCACTGTAAGAACCTGCTGCTCGATACGCTGGCCTGCGCGGTGGCCGGACACCGCGGCGAGGAGACGCGGCAGGTCGCCACACTCGCGTCCGCGCTCGCACAATCGAACGAGAGCACCGTCATCGCCGGCGAGACGCTGTCGCTCGCCGGCGCGACGATTCTCAACGGCTACCTGGTCACCGCCGTCACCATGTGCGACGTGCACCGGCCGACGCTGACGCACGTAACGCCCGAAGTGATGCCGCCCGCCTTAGCGATCGCCGAGCGCGACGGCTCATCGGGCCGCGACCTCCTCGTGGCCATTGCGGCCGGATGCGAGGTGACGACGCGGATCGGAATCGGTCTCGATTACCGCGCCTTCCGCGCTAAAGGTTGGCATGGCCCGGGCGTGCTCGGGCCGTTCGGCGCCGCGGCGGCGGTCGGCCGGCTGCGCCGGTTCGATGCTGATACGATGGCGAAGGCATTCGGTCTGGCCGGCAGCCAGGCGGCCGGCACCTTTGCGGCGTGGGGAACCCCGACGGTGAAATTCCATCAGTGCCGCGGCGCCCTCTCAGGGTTGCTGGCGGCGCTGCTCGCCGAGCAGAGCTTTCTAGCGACTCGTGAATTTCTCACCGCCACGGATGGCGGCCTTTATAATGTTTACGCGAATGGCGGCCGGCCGGCTGCGGTCGTCGCCGAGCTGGGACGGCATTGGGAGCTTGAGCAGATCGCGTTGCGCCTTTGGCCGTCGGCCTCCTCGATCCAGGGCATGAACACCGCGATCTTCGATCTCATCGAACGGCACAACATCGAACCCGCCAAGGTGAAAAAAGCTCGCGTGGCTTTGAGCCAGCCGGCATTTGATCTGCACGGCAAGCTCGCTCGCTACAAAGGCAAGTTCGATGCGCTGATTTCCGGTCATTACACCGCGGCAGTGATCTTGCACGATCAGGAACTCACCCTCACCCAGTTCGAGCCCGCGCGCTACGACGATCCGAACATGCGGCGGGCGGCGGCCGAGCAGATCGAGATACGTGCCGATCCGGCGCTGAGCGAAGTCCAGGCACTGGTCGAGATCGACATCGAGGGAGCCACCTTCAAGACCCGTTGCGATCATCCGCGCGGATCACCGGAGAACCCCCTCTCGCGCGCGCAGATCGAGGGCAAGTTCCGCACCTATGCGGATGGCGTGTTGAGCCCCTCCACAATCGCGGCGACGATCGATGCGGTCGCCAATCTGGAAAAGTTCGGCTCGGTGCGAAAACTGATGGAGATGCTGCGCGCCGCACCCCGCCGCTCGCAAAGCGAGCGTGGGACAGTCGCGGCAGCCCACGCCTGACGGAGGTCCGCGCCGGCGTCGCCGCTATGGCCCCCGGCGCCCCTCGCTCGTCGGTACGTTCGCGTCGACAAAAACGCCTGTCACGATCCGGCTCGTACCCACCAGCAACACGCGATCGCCCGTCACCGCGTAGCTATACTCGCGCGTTTGCAGCACGTGGGCGGCGAGCTCAGCCGGGACCGGCCGCAGCTCAACAGCGGGCGGCAGCTCGACCCCGACATCCGCGTTAAACTCGGGGCCGGTCGGCTGGCCCTTGAGCGCCTGATAGACGGCGCGGCGCTGATCGTCCGTGAGCGTCTTGAAGGTATAGGCAATCGATAACGCCGCAACGGGCAGCAACGTTCCTGTAGGCACAGCGCGGCGGGCGGAGGTCGAAGATCATCGCGAAGCGTACGCGGCTTCCGGCAGTGCGAGCGATGTTACCTGGACACCACAGCCCCCGGATTTCCGCGCTCCAGGTGCGCCCAAGATGCATTTTCGGCTGGGCTGTTTCGCTCCCCGTCCTTTACGATTCGAAGGCCGGAGGGAAAGTAACGATGATTCTCGCACCGCTTGCCGCGGCAGCACTCCTCGCGACCGTCGCGACAGCTCCTCATGCAAACCCGACGCTTCTGCCCGCCCTCTCCATGCACCAAAGGAGCGCGGCCATGCAGCCCCTCATGCGCTCAGCGACCGAATGCATCGCACGCACCGTCGGCGCCGACCCGCGCTTCGGCAAGCCCAATGCCGATCTCGGCGACCTTATCGTCGATTCGATGCCCCACTGCGCCGCTCAGGTGCGCACCATGATCGAAGCCTACGACCGCTATTTCGGCGATGGCGAAGGCGAAGCCTTCTTCATGGGTCCCTATCTCAACCTGCTTCCGAGCGCAGTGAGCAAATGGGTCAGAGACTCGGTACGCTGACCGGGTACCCCCCAGAACCACCTCACGGCAACCGCAGTGCCAGCGCCGGCTTGAGCACGAGCGAAAGCGGCAGCGTGAGCAGCACGGTTGCAGCGACGACGACCAACGTCGCCGGCACCCCGAGCGCATCGCCGAGCACACCGTAGATTGCGGGCGCGACCGCGCCTGCGCCGATCGTACCGGTATAGAACACGCTAAATGCGCGCGCCCGGCGCTCAGGCCTAACCAGATCGGGAACCGAGCCGTAAAGCACCGATGACGTGCCATTGAGGGCAAGCCCGATGACCGGCAGCAGCAGGAGCGCGGCGTCGAGCCTGAGCGGCAGCAGGGCGGCGATTGCCACAGCGGTCAGTCCCTCCGTGAGCCACACGGTCGCAATGGCTCCGATGCGCGCGCCGATGAAGGCACACACGAGCTTGCCGGCTGCACCGCCCGCAAAAACCAGCGTCAGCCCAAGCCCGACGGTCTGTAGGGTCGCGCCTTTCGCCGTAAGCAGGAACGGCAGGAACAGCAGGAAGCCCATGCGGGTCGCGCTGTCGAGCATGCCGATCGAGAGCAGCACCGGGAACGCGAAGCGGTACCGAGCGCCGGCTGCCGTGCCCGTCGCGTGCTGCTGCGCCGCGTGCGCTGTGGTCTCGACGCCGTAGCGCGGAGTGAGCGCGAAGATCGCCGCCGCTGCAGCCAAACCGAGACCGCCGAGAAGAGCAAGCGCCGGGCGCCACGGCATTACGACCAGCAGGAGCGAGGTCGCGGCCGGCACCATCATCTTGCCAATGTCGCCGGCGAAATTGTAGGTGCCGAGCGCCTTCATGGAGCGCGGTCCGGCGAAGGCGCGCGCCATCAGTGAGGAGCCGAGCGGATGTTGGACGCTCGCGCCGAGGCCGCCGACGAACAAGGCCACGACGAGGAGGCCAAAGCCCGCGCTCGCGCCAGCGAGGCAATAGCCGGTGCCGGCGAGGGCCGTACCGAGCGCCAGCACCGGCGCGGTGCCGAGACGCTCGGCAATCAGCCCGGAGGGAATTTGGAATCCTGCCATGGTGCCGGAGAACAGCCCGCGCAGCAGTCCGAGTTCTGCGTAGCCGAGCCCGAACTCCTTCTGCCAAATCGGCAGCATGACGTAGATCAGGTCAGTGTAGCCGTCGTGCAGGGCATGCGTACCGCAGGCGACACCGGCGGCGCGGCGCTCCTCGCGCTTGGCCGCCGACGCGTGTGGCTCGCGCAGCGGCCCGCTGGTGACGCTCATGATCCCTGCGGCCCCCGGTCGCGACACTCGACCAAAACACTGCTGATGAACGACATCACGGGCTCGCCGTGCTGGTTCACGCCGGTATTGCAGACGGAGATCATGCCCCAGCCGGGCCGGCTGCTCAAACCGCGCGTCTCCACCACTTGGGTTGCATACGAGATCGTGTCGCCGACATAGACCGGCTTGAGCCACTTGAGATCGCGAAATCCGGGCGAAGGTCCGAGCTGGGCCACGCCTTCGCCCCGTGCGCGCCGCTCCTCGTCCTCGCGCCGGCGGAAGTCGATCAGCAGCCGCATCCAAACACAGGCGGTGTGCCAACCTGAGGCGCAGAGCCGCCCAAAGTGCGAGCGCGCCGCGGCGGCTTCGTCGAGGTGGAATGGCTGCGGATCGAACCGTGCCGCGAAGCCCTTGATGTCTTCGGCAGTGAAAGTGTGGCGCCCGATATCGCTGATCTCGCCAACGCCGATGTCCTCGAAGAACTTCATCGCTCACGCGCCGCCTTCGGCTGCTCTCCCTCGCGCTGAATCGGCAACGCGGCGTCCGAACATCGGACTCACGATGAGCGTCATCACGGGCTGGTCGGTAGCATTGACGAGTTCGAACTTGAATTTGACGAACCCCACATCCGGCCGGGTA
>DATNNX010000154.1:0-27328 GCA_035601615.1 Xanthobacteraceae bacterium | reverse complement strand
AGCGATGGCGGCCTGTCGGCCGCGCTCGAAAACCGCGCCAAAGACGACGTCATAGACCGGCGCCCATCGCGCATAGGCCTTCGCGATCGTCTCCTTGTCGAGTTCCGCATATGAGAATTTGGTCATGGGTTGTCCCGTCTTTCTGTTCTACTACCCGGCGAGAAAGACTTCGTTAGGTTCGCATCAGCGGTGCGACGGGCGCCGGCATCGCAATTCCCGCCTGGGGCTGGCGCAAGACGCCCATGGTCGCTTTCTGGACATGGGCAATGAATTGGCGCGCGCTGCTTTCCCAGGAACGGCTGAGCGCGAACGCGCGGCACGCCGCGCGAGACACTCGCAGCGCCTCGAGACAGGCCACCCGGAGATCGTCGTTCAACACTCCGACGTGGTGGCCGCCTATCACGTCCTTCGGGCCCATGACCGGGAACGCAGCAACCGGCACACCGCAGGCGAGCGCTTCGAGCTGGACGACGCCGAACGTGTCGGTGCGGCTCGGAAACACGAACACGTCTGCGGCGGCGAGATGCGCGGCCAAGGCGACGTTCTCCAGCAATCCAAGGAATTTCGCGTCAGGGAACCGCCGCTTCAACGCGAGCTCTTGCGGGCCTGTCCCGATGACGACCTTCGTTCCGGGCAGATCGAGTGCGAGAAATGCTTCGAGGTTCTTTTCGACCGCGAGGCGCCCCATGGTGAGAAATATGGGGCGCGCCAAGCCGAGCTCGATCGCGCGCTCCGGCCTGAACAAATCAGTATCGACGCCTCGCGTCCACATTCCAAGATTGAGAAATCCTCGCTGGCCCAATTCGGTCATAAGCGATTGGGTCGCGACCATCGTCACGGCTGCGGCGGCGTGGAATCGCCGCAAGGCCGCATAGATCCACGCTTCAGGGATCGGCGCGCGCGCCGAAATGTATTCCGGAAAGCGCGTCGTGTAGCTGGTGGTGAACGGCCGGTTGTGCCTTCGGCAATAGCCGCGCACCATGTAGCCGATCGGCCCCTCGGTCGCGATATGGATCGCATCGGGCTTGGCCGCTTCGATGCGCTGCGCGATCTGGCGCCGCCGCGGCAGCGCTATGCGCAACCCCGGATAGGTCGGCAGCGGGACGCCCGGAAAACCCTCCGGTGTGAGGAATTCAACCGTCACGCCGAGGGCTCGCGCGGTTTGCGCCAGCGAGGTCAGGGTGCGCACCACGCCGTTCACCTGCGGGTGCCAGGCGTCGGTTGCGATCAGAACCCGCATCATGCCGCTCGCGCTCGGGACGGCTGACCCGTCTCATTGTCGAATCGCATGCGACAAGATTGCGATTCTCATATCTCAGCAGTGTGACGGCGTGACATTCGCAAGAGTGAAACGACAATCTCCTCTACCGACGATCAGTCCTTCATGCCCGCTCAGCTGCCATTTGTAACAATGGTGTTACAAACGAATGGGACACTGCCGCGGTGATTCGCCGAGCGGAGTCGACGCTCATCGCCCGGTTCCCATGCCAAACGTGACGAGCGTCATCTCGCGGGCAATACGAACGCGATTCGACTGGCACAGAATCGGCATCGCCATCGGCGTGCTGATCGTGCTCGTCGCCGCCGTCATCCTGTTCCAGCTGCTGCGAGACATCGACGCCGACAAGGTCGTGGCGGCGCTGCGGGCAAAATCGCTCTGGGATGTCCTGGTTGCGAGTGTCTTCGTAGCGATCGGCTACACCGCGCTGACCTTTTATGATTTCTTTGCGCTGCGCACGATCGGCCGGGATGCGGTGCCCTATCGCGTTGCGGCGCTTACCGGGTTCATAGCCTATACATTCGGCCATAATTTCGGTGCGACCGTCGTCACCGCCGGCCTGATCAGGCTGCGGATTTATTCCGCGTGGGGCCTAAGCGTCGTCGAGATTGCGAAGATCGCCTTCGTCACCGGACTGACGTTCTGGCTCGGCAACGCGTTTGTGCTCGGGGTCGGCATGACATATGCGCCGGCGGCCGCGAGCGCAGTCAATCAGTTGCCAGCCTGGCTCAACCGCACAATCGGCGTGTCCGGCCTGGCAATGATTGTAGGTTACCTCCTTTGGCTCACGCCACGGCCGCGGGTCATCGGCCGATCCTTTTGGAAAATCGCGCTGCCGAACCCACGCTCGACGCTGCTGCAGATCGGGATCGGCGCTTTGGATCTCGGCGCCGGCGCGATCACCATGTACACGTTGCTGCCGACATATCCCTCGGTCGACTTCGTCATCTTGCTTGTGGTTTTCGTCACGGCGATTCTGTTCGGGTTCGCAAGCCACGCGCCCGGAAGTCTCGGTGTCATTGAAGTGGCGATGCTGGTCGGCCTTCCCCAATTCGCCAAGGAGGAGCTGCTCGCCTCGCTGCTAATCTTCCGCTTTCTCTATTTCATTCTCCCCCTTTCTGTCGCCGCCATTTTGCTGGGCTTGCGCGAATCCTCGCTGATCGCCGGGTCGGCGACCGATCTCAAGGAGCGCAACGCGGGACAGCTTCGAAAACGCGGCCGATCCGATTGCCAGGCGCTATAAATTTTCAGGAAGTCCGGCTTCGTGTCGCTGGTCCGGTCGGCTGTATCGCATCTTGCAATTCGACTGGCCGCAGACGTGGCGTCAGATGCGGGCTCCACGCGGGTTCGGCGCGATATTGCGACAGTCTGTCCTTGATCAAGACAAAACCGCAAAGCGCCAGGCTGCTCCATACCGCCGCGCTGAAATAGAGCGACATCCATGCAATCTCGTCGCTCCATGAGGCGATCCTGTGGGTGACCACCCAACGCGTGGCGACGTCATACAAGCCTCCGAAAAGCCCCAGCAGTTCCTTTCCGCTCGCCAGATCCGTTTGCCATCGCTCGAGATACATCGGCACATCGACGGCGACCATGAATCCGACATAGCCGAGCACACCCAGCAGCGCGGCTGCGATCACTAACTGCATCGCCCCCGCGAACTTGGTGAGCAGCAGCAAAAGAGCGACTGCTATCAGCAAGAACGTCAGCGCCCAAATCGAATTTTCGAGCGTGTTCCCCAGGTAGCTCGTCGTGATCACCGCGTACCAGGAACAGCATTCCGCAACGACGATCAGCGGAACGATGCTGTTCGCGATTTTTCGAGCGACGCTCGAGTCCGCGGATTCCGCCAGATGGCGCAAGACGATGGCCCACTGGGCCACGAAGCAGATCTCGGCAACAGTCGCGACGGATCGCCCGAGGAAAACGCTGGATAGCCAAGTGTCAAAGAGACAAATTCTCTGAACATCCGCCCGCGGCAATATCGCCCGAAATGCGCAGCCGAACACATAGGCGGCGGACAAAAACACGATGAGCTCGAGCCGGAGAGTTATCCTGCGAAGGTGACGATTGAGAAGCACCCACAGGGTGACGTTTATGCCGCTGACGAGGAGCAGAAAGCCCCACCAGACCGAAACCGGATTTGACCAACTCAACCAATCGACGCTCATACTTGGGCCAGCCAGTCCTGTTCTTTGCCGAAATCTTATCTGGACGGACGCTCGGTGCAAGCCGGACCAGCCACAGAAGCACCTTCTCAATTTAATGGGCAAGCTCGAGTGGGACCGTTCCTACCATTATAAGGCGGGGGCAGGCACGCCATTGAGCCGCCCCATGGTCCGTCGCTAACGACGTTCGCAATCAATTCACTTTTTCACCCGCCGCCATCCGCGTAAGCGATCCTTCACCTCCCGCCATCCAGGTAAGCGATTCTTCACCTCCCGCCATCCGCGCAAGCGCTCCGCCGTGACGTAAAGCGACGGAATGATGAAAACGCCGAACAGCGACGCGGCGAGCATGCCGCCGAACACCGGCGTGCCCACCGCTTGGCGGGTCACCGCGCCGGCGCCGCGGGCAATGACCAGCGGCAAGAGACCGAGAATGAAGGCGAAGCTCGTCATCATCACCGGACGGAATCTCAAGCTCGCGCCTTCGATCGCGGCAGCCTGGATGTCCTTGCCCATATGGCGCTGCTCCACCGCGAAGGCGACGATCAGGATGCCGTTTTTTGCGGCGAGCGCGATCAGCACCACGAGCCCGATCTGCGCATAGACGTCGAAGCTCAGCCGCGCCAGCATGATTGCGATGATCGCGCCGAGGATCGCGACGCTCACGGACAGCAAGGCAGGGATCGGGATATTCCAGCTCTCATAGAGCGCGACGAGAAACAGATAAGCGAACAGAATAGCCAGTCCGAGCACGATTCCGGTGCGCCCACCTGCCAGCTTTTCCTGCAGCGCGGTCCCGGTCCATTCGAAGTTGTAGCCCGGCGGCAGCGTCGCGGCGGAGACGCGCTCCATGGCGGCGAGCGCCTGGCCGGAGCTATAGCCGGGCTTTGCGGCGCCGTTGACGATGGCCGCGCGGAATCCGTTGTAGCGCACGAGCGTCTGCGGCCCTTGCACGAGCTTCGCGTCGGCCAATGCCCGGATCGGGACCATCCCGCCTTGGGCATTGCGCACATAGATCTGGTAGATGTCGTCGAGGTTGTCGCGAAACGGCGTCTCGGCTTGCACGTTGACCTGCCAGGTGCGGCCAAACACGTTGAAGTCGTTCACGTAAAAGCTCCCGAGCGTCGACTGCAGGGCATTGAAAATGTCGGTGATCTTCACCCCCAGCACCTGCGCCTTGTCACGGTCGATATCGAGATAGATCTGCGGCGTGTCGGCGGCGTACGTGCTGTAGACGCCGGCGAGCTCGGGCTCAGCATTGGCAGCCACCACCAAGCCGCGCAGCGCAGCCGCGACATCGGAGGGCGATTGGCCCTGCAACGCTTCCAGCGCGTATTGGAAACCACCGGTGCTGCCCAGGCCGAGAATGGGAGGCAGGTTGAACGGGAATGCGACGGCGCCTTGTATCGCCGACATTTGCGGCCGCAGCTGCGCAATGATCGCGCCGACGCCTTGCGCCCGATCGGTGCGTTCGTCGTAGGGCTTGAGCCGAATGACGAAGAAAGCCTGGTTCGATGAGGGGACGTAATCGATGAAATTGAGCCCGACCACCGAGATTATGCCTTGCACGCCCGGGATCGGCCGCACGATGCCTTCGACCTGCTTGACCACGCCCTCGGTGCGGTTGAGGGAGACGCCCTCGGGAAGACGCATGGTGGCAAAAATCGCGCCCTGGTCCTCGTCCGGCAAAAAGCCCTGTGGGGTGCGGCTGAACAGCAACGCCGTGGCTGCTACCGTCCCGGCAACGACCGCGATGCCGACGATCGCCACGCGCACCAACCGGCGCACCACCCAGACATAGCCCTCGCGGGCGCGGTCGATGGCGCCCAGCACGTAGCGCATCGGACCGCTCGCCTTCTGGCCGTGCTTGAGCAGCACCCCACAAAGCGCCGGACTCAAGGTGAGCGCATTGAGGGCGGAGATCAGCATGGCGACCGAGACCGCGACCGCGAACTGGCGGAAGAGCTGTCCGCTGATCCCGGGGATGAAGGCCACCGGCACGAACACCGAGAGCAAGACAAGCGTGATGGCGATGATCGGGCCGGTGATCTCGGCCATCGCCTTCTTGCAGGCCTCCGGCACGGGGAGCTCCGGATGTTCCTCCATCACCCGCTCGACGTTCTCGACCACGACGATGGCGTCGTCGACCACGATGCCGATGGCGAGCACGAGCGCGAGCAGCGAAACGGTGTTGGCGGAATAGCCGATGAGGAGCATGACCGCGAAGGTGCCGACGATCGACACCGGCACGGCCACTAGCGGGATCAGCGTCGTTCGCCATCTCCCCAGGAACAAGAACACAACCACGGCGACAAGGACGATCGCTGCGCCCAGCGTGCGAATCACCTCCTTGATCGTCTCCGTGACGAAGACCGTTGAATCCCAGAATACGGTGTAAGCCAGGTCGTTGGGGAAGCGCTTCTGCAGTTCGTCCAAGGTCTCACGCACTTGGCGCGCCACGTCCACTGCGTTCGACCCAGGGGTCTGGTAGATGCCGATCGCGGCCGCCGGCGCGCCGTTGAAGCGGCTGTAACGGTCCTGCGACTTTGCGCTCATTTCCACCCGCGCGGCATCCTTGATCCGGATCACCGAGCCATCGGGATTGGCGCGCAGAACGATGGCGGCGAATTCCTCCGGTTGCGTCAGCCGCCCCTTCGTTTTGATATTGATCTGGACCTGCTGCTCGGTCGTGATCGGCGCCGCGCCGACGCGGCCCAGCGCCGCCTGAATGTTTTGGCTTTGGATGGCAGCGATGACGTCGTTCGGCGTCAGATTGAGCTCGGTCAGCCGATCCGGGTCGAGCCAGACGCGCAAGGAATAGTCGAGCGGCCCGAACAGCGTTGCCTGCCCGACGCCTTTGATGCGCGCCAATGGATCGATGACGTTGATCGTCGCGTAATTGCTCAGGTAAACGGCATCGTAGGTGCTGTTCGGCGAATAGAAGTTGATCACCTGCAGCAGCGCGGCGGATTTCTTGCGGATGGTGAGGCCGTTGCGCGAGACCTCCGCCGGCAGCTGCGGGATGGCGAGGCTGGCGCGGTTCTGCACGTTAACGGTGTTGATGTCGGGATCCGTGCCCAGCCCGAAGGTCACCGTCAGGATGTAGCTACCGTCCGCGGCGCTGGCGGACTGATAATAGAGCGCGTTGTCGATGCCGTTGACTTGCTGCTCGATCGGTTGCGCCACCGTCGTTTCGACCACCTCGGCATCGGCCCCCGGATAGCTCGCGTTGAGCGTGACCTGCGGCGGCACGATGTCCGGGAACTGCGCGATGGGAATCGCGAAAATCGCGATGACGCCGGCAAGGGTGATGACGATGGCGATGACGATGGCGAGCCGCGGCCGCTCGATGAAAATGCCGGACAACATTTGTTTACAGCATGCTCATTTGTGCTGGATGCGTGATCAGCCCGCGCACGCGGTGTGCTCCCCTCCCCCTTGTGGGGAGGGGTTTGGGGTGGGGGTCGTTGTTGTAGCGCGACTGGCGTCCACTAACTCCGACCCCCACCCCGGCGCTTCGCCATAGCCGATGCTTCGCATCGGCGTTCTTGGCACCGAGAACAGCGGCCAGAGGCCGCCTGCGCCCTCCCCACAAGGGGGAGGGTAGGACCGAGCTCGCGGCTGGCACTGATTCCACCTTACCCTAGACACACTCTATGTTCCCGGCACGACGGTTGTCGTCACGAGCTGGCCGGAACGGACCTTCTGGATGCCCTCGACGATGACCTGCTCTCCCTCCTTGAGGCCGTCGGTCACCACGATGTTGCGCCCTTGCTCGGCGCCGGTCGTCACGCGCCGCTGCTCGACTTTCTTGTCCGCGCCGACGACGAGGACATAGCGGCCCGCCTGATCGAGGAGGACGGCGGCCTGCGGAATCGTCAGCGCCGATTTCGGCGCGCCCCGCTCCACGGCGACCCCGACAACTCCGCCCGGGATCAGCACATGCTCCGCGTTCGGCACTGTGGCCCGCACCGTCACCGTGTCCGTCGTCGGGTCGACCTGCACGTCGAGGAAGTCACTCACGGCGGGATGCGGGTAGATGGTGCCGTTGGGCAGCTTGATGCGAACGTTGACCTGCGTGCTCTTGCCGGGGTCTTCGGCGCGACGCCTGAAGTAGTCGAGGAGATTGCGCTGGCTGACCTGGAAGGTGACATAGATGGGGTCCTGGCTGACGATCGTTGCAAGCTTGCCGGAGGAGAGCTGGACCAGATTGCCCTCGGTGACGATGGCGAGCCCGATTCGTCCATCGATGGGCGAGCGGATCTCGGTGTAGCCGAGATTGATCTCCGCCTGATCGAGCGCCGCCTGCGCCTCCATGATGCTCGCCCGCGCTGCTTGCTCGTCGGCTTCGCGCTGGTCGACCGTGGCTTGCGGGATGTTCTGGTTGCGCACCAGTTCCTTGCCGCGCTCGAACTGCAGCTTGGCGTTGACCTCGTTCGCCTTGGCCTTGGCGAGCGTCGCGCGCGCCTGCTCGACGGCCGCCTTGTAGGTCGCCTGCTCGATCCGGAACAACAGGTCGCCCTTCTTGACGTACTGTCCCTCTTTGAAGTTCCGCTCCTCGAGAAAGCCCTGTACGCGGGCGACGATATCGACCTTATCGATCGCGGTGAGGCGTCCGATGTAATCGATGGTTTCCGTCACCTCCCGGCTCACGACCGGAGTGACTGAAACGGCGGGCGGCGGGGGCGCGCCCTGGGCGGCGGCGACGCTGCACGAGGCCGCGATACTGAGCGCGCAAATAGCAGCTTTCCAGGCGACTGAGGCGGGCATCGAGGTTCTCCGGGCTGCAAGCTTGCCGCCGAGGATACTCCGATTTGCGGGCATGCGGCGGAGGATCGTGGCGCGGCGCGGTTCACTATCGGCGATCCTGGCGCGCGGCGCCGCCGTTAGAAGAGCGAGGAGACTCGGGAGCTCCATCCATGCTGGCGCGCCGCAGCGCGGCGATCGCCAAAAGGGCAAACCGTTGCGTGGGGTATTCCTCCGCGCGCAGTCGGCCGTTCCAGAGGATGCCGAACTTGCTCTCGCCCATGGCGACAACCTGCGCGTTGTCGCCGTCGGATGCCGGCTGCACGTCTGTGCTCATCACCCTCTCCCCCTCGCCGCTTCGCTGCTCCAGCTATCTGCGCAGGCGTCCCGGCGCGCGCGGGATTGCGCGCGGCGCGCCGCCGGCGCTCGGCTCGCGGCGCATAGCAGCGCTGCGAAGCCGCGGTCGCGGAGTGCGTCAGTAACCGTTGGAGCCGAAGGAGGAGCTCGCTGGGGACATCGGCGCGGCGGTCGCGCTCGGAGCGAACGCGGGAATGGCAATCAGCGCGGCCAGCGCCAAAGCTGCGATCAGGGCTTTCATGATGGATTCTCCATGCTTGCCGATCGTCTTGATATTTCCGACGCGCTGCTCGGCCGGCGCATCGCAAATACGCCAATACTAAGCTTGCTTAATATGTTTTGGCCCACGTCGTGACAAGGGCCGCGCTGGCGCAGCGGTGCGTTGTCGCTGGCGCATGGCAAGAGGTCACGATCCCGTGAAGCTCTGCGCGGCTCGGCACAAGAACGCCGAGGCGCAGGATCTACTGCGGCAACGAGCCGGTCCGATCGAGCGACCCCGCCCGTGCGCCCGCGTGAGCGCCCCGCCACAGCGCGATCAAGAACCGAGCGCTAGGAGTTGATGCCGTTCTCGCCAGCGCCGCGGGGTTAGCGCGTCATGCCTTCATATCGAACCGTAGAGGGGGGTCATGGCCGGGGCATAACCTCGGCGGGTTTGCGATCACTATGCCCTGGCATAAAACTACGTTAAGTCGCGTCCAAGGAGAGCCGCCGGACGTGCCGGGCGGCGTTATAAAACCGGGCGGGGGAGACGATGCGCACCGATCTCGAGGCCGACGTCCTGATCCTGCTCTACGACGTCGCCAGGCACATGCGAACCCACGCCGATCAGATGGCCCGCGACCACGGGCTGACGCGAGCGCAGTGGATCATTCTGGTCCGGCTCGCCCGCCAGCCCGACTTGTCGCAGAACGAGCTTGCCGCGCTCGCCGAAGTCGCCCCGATTACCGTCGCCCGGCTCGTCGATCGGCTCGAGGCGCTCGGCCTGGTCAAGCGCCGCACCGACCCCGACGACCGGCGCATCTGGCGGCTGCGATTGACGCCCGCTGCCGCGCCGGTCCTGCGGGACGTCACGCGCTGCCGCAAGAAGCTCTACGACATCATGACCAGGGACATCCGCCGCGCCGACTTGCGCGCCATGCAAGACGGTCTGCGCAAGATGAAGGCGAACATCGCCAGCACGCGCGGCTTCGGCGGAGGATCCTCTCAGTCAGCAGCGGATCGCTGAGCCATCATTTCGGCCTCGCCTTGGGCTGGGCGGGGTTGGCTGCAGGCGCGGGTTTCTCCGTTGCTTTGGATGCCCCATCCCAATCGCAGGCTTCCGCCAGGCGGGCTCGGACTTTGGAAACCTTGCCAAGATTGAACAAGGCGTCGTACGGCGCGCCGTGATGGTCGTACATGCGCACATAAACCTTGCCGTCATCCGTCAGCGATTGAATGAACGGGATCGGCGAGGGGGCGAGCGCGAGATAACAGCTCGAATGCGCATTCCACGGCGCCTCCGTGGCCTGTGCTTGATCGACGCGGTAGATCACGCGTACATCGGATCCGCATTTGATAAATCCCCTGATGCTGACCGCGGCCTCTGTCTTGCGATCCTTACAGCGCATCAGCAGGGTCGCCTTGCTGTCGCCCGAGGTAAGCGCCGCCGAGACGAGAGGGCTGTCATCCAGGGGAGATTTTTCGTCATTGACGATCCAGCCTGTCTCGCCATCCGGTTTGCTTTCTCTCTGGCCGCGCGGCGCGTTTGAGGCTGACGTATCAAGCCGGTCGTAGCATTTGAGCCGCTCGGCTTCGTCCTTGAGCTGACGGCAAGCCTTGACGGCATCTTGGGCCTGGGCGCCGGTGGCGAACAAAAGCCCGGCGCACGCGGTGATCAAAGTGGCGCGCATTCTCTTATGCAGGGGCTGATCCGATCTGAGCCCGCCACCCTAGAATAAGTCCAACGCGAAGACTAGCCCGTGCGGGCAGTTTGCGCCCAGCGTTGCGGCTGCAGCATATCAGTTCGCAACAGCGGCCGCAGCGCGCCGCGGCACCACAAGCTTCGCGACGAGGACCTGGACGACCTCCCCGTGTTGATTGCGCGTCTCGCTGCGCACGCGGATCATTCCGCGATCGGGCCGCGAGCGCGAGGGAGTAACCTCGTCGATTTCGCTTACTACGTGGAGCGTGTCGCCCGGGCGCGTCGGCTTGGGCCAGCTGATCTCTCCCCCGCTTCCGATGATCCCGCCGCTGAGCGGCAGGCCCGACTCCACCAGTAACTTCATCGTGATCGCCGCGGTATGCCAGCCGCTCGCCGCCAAGCCGCCGAACAAGGTCGCCTTCGCGGCTTGTCCGTCGAGGTGAAATGGCTGGGGATCGAACTGCGCGGCGAACGCCTTGATCTGCGCCTCGTCGAGCGTGTGAGAGCCGCTGGAAAAGCGCTGCCCCACGGCAAGATCATCGAGGAAAAGCGCCTCTGCAGGCGATCTGCGGGGGTCGACCATGGCTGTCATCCTCAGTGACTTGCATTACGATAGTTACTCGTTTATCTTGTGTCAATGCAGCGAAAGAGCTTTGGCCGCATGGTGTGTCCGATTGCCCGCAGCCTCGAGCGCGTGGGCGAGTGGTGGAGCATCCTCATCCTGCGCGATGCCTTGCACGGGCTCAGGCGCTTCGATCAATTCCAGAAAAGTCTCGGCATCGCGCCCAACATGCTGGCACGACGGCTCAACGCGCTGGTCGACGCCGGGCTTCTCGAGCGCCGCCGTTACAGCGAACACCCGCCGCGGGACGAATATGTGCTCACCGCGCGCGGGCGCGATTTTCGTCCCGTCCTCATCGCGCTGCTCGCGTGGGGAAACCGGCACTTTGCGCCGGAAGGCACGAGCGTGCTTCTCGTCGATGCCAAGACCGGCGCTGCGGTCGAGCCGGTTCTCGTCGATCGCGCAACCGGACGGCCGATCAAAGAACCGGATTATGCATTGGCCGCGGGGCCGGCCGCCATCGAGGGCGTCCGGCAAAGGTACGCATCGACGGCTCGTCCGGCGTTACGCAACGGCAAAGGCCGCCCGCGAAAGGAACGCGCGCGATGAGCGTCGCCGCAATCGAGCCGACGCTGACCGTCCCGCTGGCCAAGCCGGGCATTGCGGAGATCCGCGAACTCAACCCGCGAACGCGCGCGCTGTTGCAGGGACGCATCGTTCCCACGCTGTTGCTGATGGCCTGGCCGAATGTGCTCGTGATGTTCGCGCAGGCGGCGAGCGGGCTGATCGAGACCTGGTTCGTGGCGAAGCTCGGCACCAATGCGCTCGCGGGCATGGCGCTCGTTTTCCCCGGCGTGATGC
Source organism: Xanthobacteraceae bacterium (assembly GCA_035601615.1). Taxonomy (GTDB): domain Bacteria; phylum Pseudomonadota; class Alphaproteobacteria; order Rhizobiales; family Xanthobacteraceae; genus VAZQ01. Next base: position 15,455 of record DATNNX010000154.1, on the reverse strand, counting down.
TGATGCAGATGATCTCCGCCGGCGCGATGGGCGGCGGTATTTCCTCGGCGATCGCGAGGGCGCTGGGTGGTGGCCGGCGCGATGAAGCAGATGCGCTGGTGATGCACGCGCTCATCATCACGGTTGCGCTCGGCGCCTTCTTCTCGGCGACCATGCTCGCATTGGGCCGGCCGATCTATCGAGTGCTCGGGGGGGAAGGCGGCGAGCTCGATGCGGCGCTGAGCTATTCCAACGTCGTCTTTTCGGGAAACGTGTTGCTTTGGGTGATGAACGGCTTGGCCAACGTCATTCGCGGCACGGGCAACATGCTCGTTCCCGCATTGGTCATCTGCGTCGGCGTCCTCGTGCTCGTGCCCGTGTCGCCGTTGCTGATCTTCGGCATCGGTCCCTTTCCGGCGCTCGGCATCGCCGGCGGCGGCACGGCGCTGGTATTGTTCTACGCGACGGGAACCGCCGTGCTCGCCTGGTACGTGCTTTCCGGGCGCAACCTTGCGCGTTTGCGACTGACGCGGCTGCGCTGGGGCCTGTTCCGGGATGTTTTGGGCGTGGGCGCGGTCGCGTCCGTCACGTCGTTGCAGACGAACGTCATCATCGCGCTCGCCACGGCATTGGTCGCCGCCAGTGCGGGAGCAGGCGCCGCCGCCGGCTATGGCACCGGCGCGCGGCTCGAATATCTGCTGATCCCGATCATCTTCGGACTTGGCGCGCCGCTCGTCGCCTTGGTGGGCACGAACATGGGCGCCGGAGCGCGCGCGCGCGCGTTGCGCATCGCTTTCCTCGGCGGCGGCATGGCTTTCGTGATCACAGAGGCGATCGGCATTGCCGCAGCCCTGTGGCCGCAGCTCTGGATCACCCAGTTCAGCACCGATCCGCAGGTCGTCGAGACGGGAACGACTTACCTGCGCATGGTCGGGCCGGCCTACGGATTTTTCGGCTTGGGGCTTGCGCTTTACTTCGCGTCGCAGGGAGCGGGACGATTGTTTTGGCCATTATCCGCCGGCTTCCTTCGCATGCTGATCGCTGTCGGCGGCGGCTTCATCGCGCTTCGCCTCACCGGCTCGCTGCAGTGGTTGTTCGTCGCGCTCGCGCTCGGCCTGTTCCTGCATGGCGCCGTGTTAGCGGTGGCCATCGCATCTGGCGCATGGTTTCGCGATTCGCGCACGGCCCCCTGATAAGCCCGCGACGTAAGCACGACTTCTTGAAGCGAGGCCGACGGTCCGTCGCGAAATTGCCCCCACGCGGTCCAAATCAACAACTTAAAATGCACTTGACAGGATGTAAGCCGTCGCTTACCGTAAGTTATGGCTTACGGAGACGTGCTGGCGGCTCTGGCTGACCCCACGCGCCGACGCGTGTTCGAGCGCTTGCGGTCAGGACCGCGACCGGTCGGCGCCATCGCCCGCAGCATGCCGGTCAGCCGGCCGGCCGTGTCGCAGCATCTCAAGGCGCTCAAGGAGGCGGGCCTTGTGGCTGACCGGCAGGAAGGAACACGGCGGGTTTACTTTATCGACCCGCACGGGCTCGGCGCGCTGCGCCGCTGGCTCGATCAGTTCTGGGATGAGGCGCTTGCCGCGTTCCAGGCGGAAGTGGAATTGGGCAAACGCGAGCAAAAGGAAAAGGACAGATGACGACGACAGTGACCATCGCGCCCGTGCGTAAGAGCATTCGCGTCAATGCGAGCCAGGCGCACGCATTCGACGTGTTCACCTCGGGGCTGGGACGCTGGTGGCCGCTCGACCACGGGATCGGCAAGACGCCGCGAAAAGCGGCCGTCATGGAAACCCGCCTCGGCGGTCATTGGTACGAACTGGCCGAAGACGGAACGCGCACGAATGTCGGCAAGATCGTCGTGTGGGAGCCGCCCAAACGTTTCGTCATGACGTGGGACATCAACAGCCGCTGGCAGCCGGATACGACCGTCTCCTCCGAGGTGGAGGTGAAATTCATCGCCGACGGCGCAAACGCAACCCGCGTCGAGCTCGAACACCGCAAATTCGAGCAGATGGGTGCCGAGCCGGGCGAGTCGATGCGCAAGGACGTCGACGGCGGCTGGCCCGGATTGCTGGAGATATTCAAGCAGCGGGCCGAGGCGGCGTGAGGAACCTAGCGAGGTATAATTCCACACTGCGAATGTCGATCTCAGAGCATAGGAGTGATCCATGACCGAGCTTTACGTCTTTCCACCGAGTCCGCGTGCCTTCAAAGTGATGGCGATCGCCAACTATCTCGGTATCGAGCCGACCTTGCACATGCTCGATATCGTCAAAGGCGAGCAAAGATCGCCGCACTACGTCGCGCTCAATCCCAACATGCGCATGCCCACGCTGCGGGATGGCGACTATGTGCTGTGGGAATCAAACGCCATTTTGCAATACCTCGCGTCCAAGCGCCCGGAGACCGACCTGCTTCCAGCAGACGAGAAGGCGCGGCTCGACGTGACGCGCTGGCAGTTCTGGGATCTCGCGCATTGGGATCCGACCTGCGCGGTGTTTATTTTCGAGAACGTGGTCAAACCGGTCGTGCTCAAGAGCGGCGAGCCCGATCCGGCGGCGATCGCCAAGGCAACTGAATCGTTCCATCGCGTCGCGCAGGTGCTCGACGGACAGCTCAAAGGAAAAAAATTCGTGACCGGCGATACGCTCACCGTTGCGGATTTCTCGCTCGGCGCGCCGCTCAATCTTGCCGAGATGGCGCGTTTGCCGGTCGAGCCGTATCGCGAGATCAAGCGCTGGTATGCAACGCTGCGCGCGCTGCCGGCCTGGCAAAATACGCTCGCGCAATCCGCCGTGCCGGCCGCGGCCGCCGCGTGAGCCGGTCAGTTTAGCGCTGGCGGTCAACCCCACCCCCCGACAGATCGCCAACGTACGGAGCCGCCGGGTTCTCACCCGGCGGCTTTCCGTTTCTGGAACTCGCTGCGCGAGTCTCACCTACCTACGGAAAAGGCTTGTGAGCGGCGGCACCTCATCGCCAAAACGGCTTGGCATCCTCCAATTCCGCAAAGGCATTCGTTGCGGCCGCCATCGCAGTATCGAGCCGCGTACTCTCGCGTCCGGCCAGCAATCCGGCGGCGAAGGCACGCTTGGGGCTCATCCGCCGGCGCTCCGCGCCGAGCGCAGTGATGACATGCTCGTGCACCGCGATGTCGTTGAGATCGCCGAGAGCATGCTGCAGCGCCGCGAGCGCCGACAGGAATTTCTGGCGCTGCTTTGAGGCACGCTTTCCTGCAAACAGGGTTGCGAAAAATTCCGTGGCGTACCGCAGTTTCTTGACTTGAATCCTGAGCTTATGGCGGCTTTGGCCATCGAGCTCGGCGAGCGCTTGTCCCTTCTTGCGGATCTTGCGCCGGTGGCGCGTCAATTGCTCGGCAGCGGACGTCTCGATCGGGACGGTGCCCCGATCCTCGACGAAACCATCCTGCGCAGCCGCCCACTGCCCGACCTCCAGCCATGCCGCGGTCTCGAGCGTCAGCGCGCGAAAGCGGGCAGATGTGACGGCGTTCTGCGCGCGCGTGAGCGCCGCCTCGCGTTTTTCGGCGAGCTCCCGCGATAATGACGGCACGCCCTGCCAGCGCGCGTGCTGCTTCTTCACCGCTATGGCGACCCGTTTGGTGAGCACGTCGAGGTCGCGCGCCGGCGCGAGCTCTCCTGTGAGCCATTTGAGCTCGCTTTTGATCGCCGCGCTTTGCGGATCCTGCAGGAGACCGCCAAATAGCGACATCGCCGTGCGCAGCCGGCGCAAACCTACGCGCATCTGATGCACCGCCTCGGGATCACCCTTGATCAGCGCAGGCTTGTTGCGGACGATCTGCCTGAGGCAGGCACGGCCGATGATCTTGAGCGCGTCGCGGCTGCTAGTCCCGGCGGCGATATCGACCTGCACCGCCTTGACCGGCGCGGCTTGTTCACCGTCCACGAGCTCATAGCCGCGCTCCGATTTGCTCTCGAGCGCGAGCTGCGTCGTCGGAAGCGCATGGGTGAGCTCGCGCGCGACGTCGAACAGATCCGTCAACTGCCCGCGCTGAAGCTCGAGCTCGATCTCGCAGAGCGGCGCCGAGCGAGTTCCTGTATGGATCGTGCCCCGATCGAGCGTCAAGGCGATTGCCCGCTCGTTGTTGGCCAGCGGGTAGACCGTCCGGCGCACGCGAGTCTCGAACAGCGGCTTGAGCTGGCGCCGGAGTTTCCGCTTCGCCAGCGGCTCGAGCGCGGTACCGGCGGCCAAGTCCAGATCAGGCTCCGCGCCCGCCAGCTTGGCTTCCCATTCGCCGCGCTCGAACAGATGCGAATTCGCGCTCGCTTTGATCGTCTGGATGTAGCGGTCGCCTATGCGGCGCACGCGTAGCAGCAATCCCTTCTTGTGCAGCTTGCGCTTTGGCGTATCGAAATAGACAGAAACTTCAGTCGTCTGTTTAGGCGCCGCCCGCAGCCTGCGGATAAACGGGATTCTCTTGAGTTGAGACAGACTTGTAGGGGTAAGCTCGAGCTTTATCTCGACTTCCTTTGGCGAGGTCATGACACAACACGGGGTCCGGGAATGTCGGAAGGCAAACATGAACCGCCCTGGGCTGTCAAAGGTTCAAACCGCCGACGGAGCGAGTTGCTCGGAATTTGGGCACGCGCCGCCGCCTCTCTCGGGTGGCGTTGGCCATGGTAGTGAGTTTTCAGAATCCGATGACCACCGAAATCAGCGCGGTCGCGATGCGTCGGAAGGCCCGCGCCATCCTGCTTGGAGATCGCATCGATACATCCGGGCTCGAACAGACCGATGTCTTGGCGACGGCGCCGCTCACGTTCCGAGCAGGCAAAGAGGGCGTCGTCACCCTGTTTCGCTATGGCGTCGTGGTGCTGTTCGATCTTTCGGTGCTCGAGGAGGACGAGGTCATCCGCGGCCTGCAAGCGCGCATCATCAGGCCGATCGCACCGCGTGAGGACGAGACGGCAATCATTCAAATTTCGCCGGACAAAGACGAGCAGATCCTGCCCGGCGGTCCGATTCAGCTACGCGCCATTACCCCCGAGCATATGATCGTGATCGCGGATGCGCTCGCCAAGAGCGTCGTGCTGGCACGCGATGAGCGCGAGGTATCCTCCGTCATCGAGGTGATCGAGCCGTTCGCGCGGCAGCTGGCGGAGAAAGGCCGCACGCCCGGAGGACGACCCGCGATCCTCAAATACATCGGCAACGCCCTGCTGGTGCAACACCGGGTGTCCGGCCGCGTCGCCGTCGCGGAAAAGCCTGATGTGGTATGGGACCGCCCGGATCTCGAGCGGCTCTCCGCACGCCTGCAGGACGAGTACGAACTCAAGGAGCGCGCTGAGGCCTTGTCGCGCAAGCTCTCCGTCATTTCCGATACCGCAGAGATGCTGACGGATATGATCGACACCCAACGGTCCTTGCGCCTGGAAATCATCATCGTCCTGTTGATCCTGTTCGAGATCGTCATAACGGCGTATCAAATCGTGACGCGATGAGTCCACGCGCTGCCTGACATGGTACGATACTGAGTCCGGTTCATCACTCCATATGCTGTCGTCCCAGCGAAAGCGGGGACCCATGAACACCGGTCACTGGAATATGGGTCCACAGCATCAGCGCGTTTACGTGCGTCTTCGACGCGCTATGCGCGGGGACGACGGCAGACGGTGTGATGGGCGAGCAATCAGTCGGTTGTCTCAGGCGGCGGCGTCAGTGACGGCGACCGGCTCCACCACAAAGCGGTATCTGCGCCCACGTGCGTCGGTCGCCCACCAGCAATCGCGCTCGTCATCGCAGCCGTAGTCTCCCCAAAGCCGCGACGCGTCGAACTCCGCCATTGCCATTGCATCTTCCCGAAGCTCGAATAGTGGCTTTAGAGGGCGGCGGACGGCGATGTCGTCCTTATCGTCGAGTGTCAGGCGAACGATTTGAAACATGAGATCCTCGCGCGGAAGTGGTTGCCTCTGTGGTACACGCCGTCCGTTGCGGCAATTTGACAATTGTCCGGGAGAGGCCCGATCCTGCGCCGCGACTCGCGCGCCAGCGGTCGAGGCCGACTGTCATCGAAGCGTCATACCGTCTGCGTTATCTGACAATCGTTAACAAAGCGCTTTGATGAGAACTTTGGGTCGACGGCGATGACCGATCGGGAAAGATTTCCGACCGCGCACGAATTTTCACCGCCGCACGAGATCGACGAGATTCTCGACCTGCTTCCTGCAGAGGTAACGCTTTGCCTGCCCGACCAGATCCTATCACTGTGGTTCCCGCCCGGGCCCGCTGACGGTGTCATGGAGGGATCCGCACTCGAGCGGGCTCAAAATTATGCGCATAGCTGTGGATGCAAGTTCCGATATCGCCCGGATACCCGTGAGGGAATCTTCTACAGGTAATGCGGACAAAAGTTGATGCGGCAACAACGCCGCACGGCTGACGCGCGGGTGCGGCCTAACTTCGCGCGGATGGCGCGCCACGCGACCAGCGTTGCATCCGCGGCACGATCCGCGTCGACCACAGGCTTTGGTCCTCGACGTCCTTGAGCGTGACGGTCATCACCTCGGTCGCGCCGTCGATCTCCACCTCGCCGAAGAATTGCAGCCCGAAGCAGGGCGCAAGATCATCCCCTTGTTCGCCGCTGCATCCTTTTTGGAACACCGCGCGCGGGCCAAAGGTGTTGTCGAGCGGTTGCGGGCGCCAGGTGCCGGCATGGATGGGACCGGAGACGAACTCCCAGAACGGCTCGAAGTCCTGGAACACCGCCGCATTGGGATCGTAATAGTGAGCGGCGGTGTAGTGCATATCGGCGGTCAGCCAGATGGTGTTCCGGATGGCCGCATGGTTGATGAAGGCGAGAAGGTCGGCAATCTCGATTTCCCGCCCGCGCGGCGGACCGTCTCCTTGCCCGACCGCGTCACCGCTCACGATCCCGATCGGCAGGTCGGCGGCGATTATCTTCCATGTCGCCTGCGAATTCATGAGCTCGCGCTTGAGCCATGCCATCTGCGCCGCTCCGAGGATCGGGGTCGCGGAACCATCCTTGCGCAGCGCGGTGCGGTAAGAGCGCATGTCCAACAGGAAAACGTCGAGAAGCGGGCCGTATGAGATTTTGCGATAGATCGCGTGCGTTCGCAGGGGCATGAATTCATGAAAAGCGCGGCGTCCGCGCGCGGCAAGCGCGACGATATCGTTGCCGGCGCCCCCTCGCCGTCCAAGCGCCTCGCCCGGGCACCAGTCATTGGTGACCTCGTGATCGTCCCATTGCGCGAACATCGGCACCTCGGCATTGAATGCCCGCACATTTCTGTCGAGCAGATTGTATTTGTAATTGCCGCGAAAGTCCGCGAGCGTGCGCGCAACCTTGGACTTCTCCTCGGTGATCAGGTTCCTCCACACCGCTCCGTTCGCAAGCTTGCGCTCCGCCGGGATAGGACAATCGGCGTAGATGTGGTCGCCGCAATGGATGAAGAAATCGGGCCGTCCTTTCAGCATGGTCGCATAGGTACGCATGCCGCTGCGGGATTCATCGATGCCCCAGCCGCCGCCGGCGGTATCGCCCGACCAGACGAAGGACACGCTGCGCCGTTCCCTTGGCGCGGTACGAAAGTGCCCGATGTACTGCTCGCTGAGGATCGGGAACGAAAGATCCTCGAAGCGAACGCGATAGAATACGTCCTGTCCGGCAGGCAGGCCCTCGATCAGCGCCTTGGCCGTGAAATCCGCCTGCGGCAGCGCATCCACGGAGGCGGCGCTCAGGACATTTCTGAAGCTGTCGCTGGTGGCGACCTCGACCAGCATGCGCGCAGGCCGATCGGAGCGCGCCCACACGATACCGGAATTGATCGACGCATCACCCGATTGGACGCCGTGCGTGATGAGCGGGCGATCGGCCGCCCGGCTGAGATAGGGTCTTGCCACGCCGCCAACGGCAGCGATCGCCGAAGCCGCAGTCGTCAAGAACCGGCGCCGCGTGAGCGACGCGGCGCTGCCGCGCGTGATGACGGCCATTGGGCCTCCGCCGTCGAATCAACGCGGCGGAAGCTGCCCGCGTCGTCTGACAGAGACCCGACGTTTTGACGACGCTTGTGTGACTCATAAAACCGTCACGTATCGCCTGCTTGCCGGAACGCGCAAACGCGGAGCACGGCATTGCGGCCGTCATCCCAGAGTCATCGATTCGGCTTATCTGGACGCGAATGCCGATGCCGGTTCTTGCCGCATGCGCCTTTGGCGCTATTGCCGCTATTCTACACATGGCGAGCATCGCCACCGTCATACACCGCATCCGCCGCTCCGGCGTAAAACCGACCGAAGCCGAAACCGCCGAGGGCGTCTCGCGTTCGCCCAGTCTGCGGTCTGGAGAATTTCACTGAAGAGACGTTGTCGTCGGCGTTCCGTCTTGAACATCCGAATTACGAGATTTTGTTCTGTGTTGCACAGCCCACGGATCCCGCCGTGCCCCTCGTGCGACGCTTGATCGAACTGAATCCGGATGTACCGGCACGACTGCTGATCGGAAGTGAACGCGTCAGCGCCAATCCCAAGCTCAACAATATTGTGAAGGGATGGCTTGCGGCCTCCCATCCCTGGATCGTCATGGCCGATAGCAATGTTTTGACGCCGCCCGACTATCTGCGCCGCCTGCTCGCAACCTGGCGCGCGGATACGGGCCTCGTGTCATCGCCCGCGGTCGGTTGCACGCCGGCCAACATCTGGGCCGAGCTCGAATGTGCTTTCCTCAACACCTATCAGGTGCGCTGGCAATGTTTTGCCGACAGCATCGGTATGGGCTTTGCGCAAGGCAAGACGATGCTGTTTCGCCGGGCCCTGCTCGAGCGAGCCGGCGGCATTCGCGCGCTCGCGCTCGAAATTGCAGAGGACGCCGCAGCCACCAAGCTCGTTCGAAAGAACGATTTGCGCGTGCGCGTAGTCGATCGGCCATTCCCGCAGCCGCTCGGCCACCGCACCGCAGCCGAGGTTTGGCGGCGACAACTGCGCTGGGCGCGGCTTCGACGCGACACGTTCAGGTTTTACTTCGTTCCGGAAATCGCGGCAGGCGGCATCCCCCCGCTCGCGGCCTGTGCAATCTTCGCGGCTTCCACGGATTGGCCGGTGGCGGGCGCGCTGACCGCCTTCGGCGCAATCTGGTATGGCGCCGAGGCCGCTCTGGCTTACGCAGCCGGCTGGCATCTGTCTTGGCGATCGCCGTTCCTGTGGTTATTGCGCGATCTTTTGCTCCCGATCCTGTGGTCAGCAAGGTGGCTCGGGAACGATTTCGTCTGGCGCGGCCATCCGATGCGCGTCCTCGACCGCAGCTCGGCCGCGTAACCCTCATTAGCACTAAGGGGCGTGCCGGCGCCGCACGCCTGGCCGAAACGGGGTTGACGCCGCTCGGTGGCGCCGCCATTGCACTTGTCCATGAGCAAGCTTCCGAATTTCATCCTGTTCATCACCGACCAGCAGCGCGCCGATTTCCTCGGCTGCTACGGGCATCCCGTGCTGCGCACGCCGCAAATCGATTCGATCGCGGCGAAGGGCACGATGTTCACTCGCTTCTACGTGGCAAGTCCGGTGTGCATGCCCAACCGCGCGAGCCTGATGACGGGACGGATGCCATCGGTGCACGGCGTGCGCAGCAACGGCATTCCGCTGCCGATGCAGGCAGTCACCTTCGTCGAGCTGTTGCGCCATGCAGGGTACCGCACCGCGCTGATCGGCAAGAGCCACCTACAGAACTTCACGGCTTGGCCGCCGATCATCAAACGGCCACAGCCGCGCGCGGGCTATCGCGAACCGTCAGCCGATTTGGTGCAGGCGCTGCGCAACGACTTCGATCAAGACACTTACGAGCAGGAGACGCCGGAGTACTGGCGCGCCAAGAATGCGCGGGTGCAAACGCCGTTCTACGGCTTCGAGCACGTCTCGCTGGTGCGCGCACATGGCGAGGATGGCGGCGGCGATTACACCCGCTGGCTTAACGAGCGCGATCCCAAGGCCAAGGGGCTACTGGGGCACCCCTTGCCGCACGAGTACACGGTGCCGCAAGCCTACCGCACGGCGGTCCCGGCCGAACTCTATCCGACGGCCTTCATCGGCGAGCAGGCGCAGGCCTTTTTGCAGGCCGCCAATGTGGGCCAGCCGTTCTTTCTCATGGTGTCGTTTCCCGATCCGCATCACCCGTTCAACCCGCCCGGCAAGTACTGGGATATGTACAAGCCCGAGCAGTTTGCGGTGCCGGACGCGTTCAAGCGCAACGACTGGACACCGCCGCCGCTCGTGCGCAACATCATCGCCGAACGGGACGCGGGCACCGCCAAGCTCGACGGCATGAACACCATCAACGTATCGGTGCGCGAGGCGCAGGAGGCGCGCGCGCTGACCTGCGGCATGATCGCCTGCATCGACGGTGCCATCGGCGGCGTGCTGCACGCACTGGAGCAGAGCGGCCGCCGCGGCGAGACGGTGGTGATGTTCACCAGCGACCACGGCGACCATCTCGGCGACCACCGGCTTCTGCTCAAAGGCGCGGAGCAGTATCAAAGCATCGTCCGGGTGCCGTTCATCTGGTGCGATCCGCAGGCCGCAGACTATGCCGCCGTCGCCGATACGCTCGCGTCCACGCTGGACATTTCGGCGACGGTGCTCGACCGCGCCAGGATCGAGCCGTTCAGCGGCATTCAAGGCCGCAGCCTCCTGCCTGCCTTACGCGGCGCCGGCGCGCCGCGCGAGAGCGTCTTCATCCAGTACGATCATCAGCATCCGAGCCCAGGCACCGATGTGCCGCCGCGCGTCCACAGCCTGATCAACCGCCGTTACCGCATCAGCGTGTTCCACGGCACCGGATGGGGCGAGCTCTACGATCTGGAAGCCGACCCGGGTGAGTTCGACAACCTGTGGGAGGATCCGGCGCACGCCCCGATCCGCGCGCGGATGGTGGAGCAGTTGCTCATGGCCGAGATCGAGCACGTCGACCGCGTGCCGCTGCCGACGCGCCGCGCGTGATGGGGCTGGGTGACGCGCAATTCCACTGGTCAGCTCATATACTGTCGTCCCCGCCAAAGCGGGGCCCATCAGCACCGCCTCTGGGATATGGGTCCCCGCTTTATCGGGGACGACGGCGCACGGTGTGACGCCGGATTGCGGCCTCACCGCGTGCTGCCACGATCCTCGATGGAAAAGCCGGAGGCCTTGACTAGGCGCCCCCAACGCTCGACCTGTTGCTTGATCTCGCTCTTGAGCTGCGGACCGGTCTCGCCCGAGACCTCGAACCCTTGCGCCTCGAGCTTCTCTTTCACAGCGGGGTCGGCGTGCGCCGCCTTGGCGGCCTCGGTCAACCGTTTGAAGACGTCCTCGGGCACGCCGTCCTTCACCAGCAGGCCGAACCAGACCTTGGCGGTGAATTCGGGATAACCGAGCTCCGCGAATGTCGGCACCTGCGGCATCGAGCGGTCGCGCGTCAGCCCCGTGGTGGCCAGCGCCTTGAGCGTGCCGGAACGCACGTGCGGCAGCGAGGAATTGACCTGGGCGAATCCGAACAGCGAATGACCGCCGAGCAGACCCGTCACCTGCAAGCCGGAGCCGCGATAGGGCACGTGCGTGAGGTCGAGATCGAACTCCTCGTTCATGTGGAAGCCGAGGAAGTGCGAGGGCGTTCCTGCCTGATAGGACGAGTAGCTCAGCTTGCCTCGGTTCGCCTTGGCCCAGGTGATGAATTCGCCGAAGGTCGCGGCCGGCACGCTCGGATTGACGATGAACGCGAGTGGCGCCTCCACGCCGCGGATGATCGGCCGGAACTGATCGACCGACCATCGGGCGTTGGGGAACGCATTGGGGTTGATCTCGGTGAATGCCTGGGTGCCGAGCCACAGGATTGTCCCGTCGGCCGGCGCGTTGGCGATGTACTCGGCGGCAAGCGTGCCGCTTGCGCCGGGCTTGTTCTCGACGATGATCGGCTGGCCCAGCGTCCTCGACATATGCTCGGCGATCATTCGCGCGTAGGGATCGATGGCCCCGCCCGGCGCAGTGCCAATGATGACGCGAATGATCCCGCTCTGCGCCAGCGCTGACAGGATCGGCGCGGCCGGCAGCGCGGCGAGGGAGAGCGCGAGCCTAACGATGCCACGACGGTTCATCGGCGATTCCTTTTTGTGTCAAAGGTCGTCAAGAACCGCATCAGTGGGCTTCTTTTGCAAGGACCATCAAATTAGCGTGCTCGGCCGAGGAGAAAGTATGTCTCCATCGCGCCCTTGCCTTTGATTTCCAACGGGCCGCGCGGCTCGAATTCGAAATCGTGGCGAAGCACGCCATATGTTTCACCCGACACGTGGATACGGCCGGGAGCGCCGAAGCTTTCCATGCGGCTCGCGGTATTCACCGTGTCCCCCCACACATCATAGATGAATTTATGCGTGCCAATCACGCCGGCAACGACCGGCCCAACGTGAATCCCGATCCGGACTTTCAGATCGATATCCAAACGGGCACACACGCGTTGCACGATGTCCAGCATCTCGATCGCGAGTGCGGCCACTCTGTGCGTGTGCTCGGGCAATGGCTCGGGCAACCCGCCTGCGACCATATAGGCGTCGCCGATTGTCTTGATTTTCTCGAGCCCATGCTCCCGGACGGCATGGTCGAAGCTCTCGAAAACGGTCGACAGAATCTCCAGGATACGATCCGGCGAGAAGCCGGACGCCAGCGCGGTGAAACCGACGAGATCCGAGAACAGGATGGTCGCGTAGTCAAACCGATCTGCAATGACAGCCTCACCGGCGCGCATGCGCGCCACGATGTTTTGTGGCAGGATGTTGAGCAGCAAGGATTCCGAGCGCAGTTTTTCCGTACGCAGCTCCTCGAAATGCTTCTGCTCGCGATCGCGCAGCCATTTTTTTTCCAGACTCGCATTGATTTTGGCGCGCAGCAGGATCGGATTGAACGGCTTCGGCAGATAGTCTTCCGCCCCCGCCTCGATGCACCGCACCGCGCTGTCGAGCTCATCGAGCGCGGAAATCATGATGATCGGGATATGCCGCATGCGCGAGCTCGACTTGAGCCGACACAAGACCTCGAATCCGCTCATGCCCGGCATCATCAGATCGAGCAGGATCAGGTCGAAGTTCTCGGCGAGCAGGAGATCGAGCGCGCCTGCACCACTCTCGACAGTCACGACCTGGTGGCCCTCGCGCGCGAGGCGTCGCTCCAGAAGATCGCGATTGGCGGCGATATCGTCGACGACGAGAATGCGGCTTTCGATCGCGCGCTCGCGCTCGCTCTGCCGCACATCCACCGGCGCCATCGCGCGCAGCAGACCGGCGATGGCCTCGACCGGCTTTTCCTGTTCATGCGGGAGGTCCGGCCCCCGGCTTGATTCGACCATCGCGTCGATTTGCAGCAGCAGCTGATCCGCCGCTTCCTGAACTTTGTCGAGATCCGGCAGCAGCTGGGTTTGCCCGGCATCGCGCATGTCCTCGACCAACATTTCGCAATAGCCTTTAACGGCATTGAGCGGTGTGCGTAGGTCGTGCCGCAGGCGGCTTTGAAAGCTCTCGAAGCTTTCCCCGGGTTTGCGTATGGCGTCGGGCTGGTCGATGACCCGGCCGACAAGCGCCGCCAAGTCCGCGCAGGCGTGGCGCATGCGTTCCAGATCGGGGATTGCCCCGTCGAGGCCGAGACGCCTGGTATCTTCGAGGATGATATCGAGAAAGCCCCGCATCGTAACAACGGGGGCGCTCAGTTGCTGACGCAAGAACGCGCCGAGCGCACGTTCAAGACGATCGGCCTCGGGGACGCTTTGAACTTCCGGGTAGCCCATGCCGCGCGCCGGTTGTTACCGTCTCACGGAGACGTTTTTGCTCCGCCTGGCAGAAGCGCTTCGATCTTGCCAATCAGCCGCTCAAGCTCAATCGGCTTTGTGTCGTAGTCGTCGCATCCCGCCTCGAGCGCCTTCTCGCGATCACCGGCCATCGCGTGCGCGGTCAATCCGATGACCGGCAAATGCCTCGTCTCATCGCTGGATTTGATACGCCGCGTCGCTTCCCAGCCGTCAATCACCGGCAGGCTCATGTCCATCAACACCAGATCGGGTTTCTCCGATTGTGCCATCGTGACGCCTTCGTCGCCATCGACCGCAATCGCGACCTCGTAGCCGCGCCGGACCAGGCGGCGCGAGAGCATGTCGCGGTTCATCTCGTTGTCTTCAACCAGGAGGAGCTTGGCCATCATCTATCCTCGCTGCTTGCCCGACCAATTCAATGTCTGCCCCATGAGCATGTTCCCGCAGGATCCGGCGCACGAGTGAGGCAAGGTCGCTGGCGGAAACCGAACCTTTTGCGATCACGCTGCGAACGCGGCCTTCCAACAATTCCCGCTCGGTTGCGGTCAATTCCTTGCCGGTCAGGATCACGACCGGAATGCGCTGCCATTCGGGATGTTTTTTGATCGCGTCCAGCAACGAAAAGCCATCCATTTCCGGCATCAGCAGGTCGAGCAGTATCATACCGGGTGCGGGATTGCGGGACAGCCAGTCAAAGGCCTCGCGGCCGTTCTCCGCCTCGATCACCTCCACGTCGAGGCGCTCAAGCTGGCGTTGCGTGAGCTCGCGGCTTGCCGGATCGTCGTCGACCAAGAGAATAGTCCCCCGCTCGCCCAACAAGGTGTGAACGAGCGATACCAGCCGCCCGCGCTCAATCGGCTTGGTCATGAAATCGGCCGCGCCGAGCGAAAGCGCCACGCCGCGGTCGGTCGTGACCGTCACCACGATCACCGGAATGGCGGCCAGGTCGGGATCGGACTTGAGCGCGGTGAGAACCGACCAGCCGTCCATCTTCGGCATCATGATGTCGAGCGTGATCAGGTCCGGCCTGATCCGACGAGCGATCGCGACTGCGGTCTCGCCCGCTTCCGCTTCGGCGACCCGCAGGCCCTCCTTGCGCAGGACTGCCGCGAGAAGTTTTCTCGCGGATGCATCATCGTCGACGATCAACACCAATGGAGCATGGCCGGGCTCGGGGATGACGCTCGGCGGATTTGCGATTTCCGCGGGCTCCGCCTTGGATTGCCGATCGGGCAGGATGATCGTGAATGTCGAGCCTTTGCCTGGTTCGCTCTCAACCGAGACGTCTCCGCCGAGAGCCTGGCAAAAACGCTTGGTGATCGCGAGGCCGAGCCCGGTGCCGCCGTATCGTTTGGTCGTGGACGCATCGGCCTGCACGAAGCTCTGGAAGAGCTTGGACAGCTGTTCCGGCGTCATCCCGAGTCCCGTGTCGCGAATGACGAACGACATCGCCGGCCCCCGCCGCTTCAGCTCGAGCGAGATGGCACCATTGGACGTGAATTTTGTCGCGTTGCTCAAAAGATTGAGCAGGCACTGCTTGAGCTTGGTTCGGTCGGTGTGAAGAGCGCCGATGTCCGATGGACAGTCGATGTGGAGACGATTCGAATTTTTTGCGGCAAGCGGACCGACGATGGCCCGCACCTCCTCGATTAGC
>DATNNX010000153.1:0-30762 GCA_035601615.1 Xanthobacteraceae bacterium | reverse complement strand
GCGACATATAGAGGCGTTTGTGAGGTGCGGCAAGGAAGCCCGATGGCCGCCTGCCCGCCTCACCACTTGCCGGTATTGGGCATGGACACCCACGGTTCCCTCGACGGCAGCGGCGCGCCTTTCTGTAATAATTCGATCGACTGTTTGTCGGGGGAGCGCACGAAGGCCATAACGCCATCGCGCGGCGGGCGGTTGATCGTAACGCCCGCCTTCATCAGTTTTTCGCACAAACCATAGATATCGTCGACCTCGTAGGCGAGGTGACCGAAATAGCGCGCCTCGCCGTAGTCCTCGCTGTCCCAATTGTAGGTGAGTTCCACCAACGGGGCATCGCGGCCGGTGCTCTTGCTCTCCTCCACGCGCCCTTCGTCCTCCGGCGCAGCCAGAAAGACGAGCGTGTAACGATTTTTGTCGTCGACACGGCGGCGCACCTCCTTGAGCCCGAGTTTGTTGCAGTAGAAGTCGAGCGCCGAGTCGAGGTTGCGCACGCGCAACATGGTGTGCAGATATCTCATGGGTCGTGACCTCTTTGCATCGCTTACGGGTAAAGCATATATGATTGCGCCGGATCTGGAGACCGCGATCGACGAGTTGCAGGATCTGGTCGAGCGCGCGCGGGTTATCGCCCCCTTTACCGGAGCCGGAATTTCCACCGAGTGCGGCATCCCGGATTTTCGCTCGCCCGGTGGGCTCTGGACAAAAAACAGGCCGATCCCGTTCGAAGAGTTCCTCGCGAGCCAGGACATGCGCGACGAGGCTTGGCGCAGGCGGTTTGCCATAGATGCGCAGTTTTCAGCAGCCCGGCCCGGTCGCGGCCACCTCGCGCTCGCCAGCTTGTACCGCGCCGGCAAGGCACTGGCCGTGATCACGCAAAATATCGACAATCTGCATCAAAGCTCCGGAATATCAGCGGAACACGTGATCGAACTGCACGGGAACACCAGCTATGCCGTGTGCCTTGGTTGTGGCAAACGCTATGAGCTTGAGTGGGTGCGCCAGCAGTTCACCGCTGCCCGCGAACGCGCCCCTGATTGCGCCGATTGCGGCGGGCACATCAAGACGGCGACGATTTCATTTGGTCAGCCGATGCCAGAGCGCGAAATGCGCCGCGCCGAGCAACTGACGCTTGACTGTGATCTTTTTCTCGCAGTCGGCTCGTCGCTGGTCGTGTGGCCGGCCGCCGGATTCCCTCTGCTCGCCAAACGAAACGGCGCGCGTTTGGTGATTATCAATCGCGAAGCGACCGAATTCGACGAAATTGCCGACTTGGTCATACGCCAAGACATCGGAACAGTGCTATCCCCTTTCGTCGTCCACTGATTCGGCGAGCGAGTCGAGATTTGCACAGCCATTCCACCTCTTTTGGCGTGCAAATGCATTTTGGACTTTTCCGTTCGCCGTTGGATGATATCTTCATGACGGCCAAGATTCGAAGCGCACGCAAGTAGCGCCTGGACTGAGCGGCGGCGTTGGGGCGTCATGACGTCGGACGGAATTGGACCGAAGGGGCCGGCCAGCGGTTTGTCGAGCGACCGCGGCACCGGTGGCGAGATCGGGGACGAGGCCGCGAGCGTCATCGAGCTGAGCGGCGTCATCAAGTGGTTCGATGTCTCCAAAGGCTATGGCTTCATCGTTCCCGACAACGGGATGCCCGACATTCTTCTGCACGTCACGTGCTTGAGGCGTGACGGTTTCCAGGTCGCCTACGAGGGCGCGCGCGTTGTGGTCGAGGTGCTGCAGCGGCCGCGCGGGTTCCAGGCATTCCGCGTTCTCTCGATGGATGAGTCGACGGCGGTGCATCCGGCGCAAATGCCGCCGCCGCGCACCCATGTAACTGTGACGCCGACCAGCGGGCTGGAAAGGGCGCAGGTCAAATGGTTCAACCGGCTGCGCGGCTTCGGCTTCCTGACCCGCGGGGATGGCACGCCCGACATTTTCGTCCACATGGAGACCTTGCGCCGCTTCGGGCTCACCGAACTGCGGCCGGGCCAATATGTCCTCGTGCGTTTTGGGCCTGGACCCAAGGGACTGATGGCGGCCGAGGTGCGCCCTGAGGGGGCGCCGCCCGGCCCCGCCTCGCACTGACCCGCCGCGCCCGGGCTGCTGCCATGCCGGTTTCCGGCCCTAAGCCCATTGGACGGTGCTCTGGGCAGGGGCCGCAAGGGCTTAGTCCCCTGGTATGATCGGCGCTCGTCGATCGAGACCTTTGCCCATGCGCCGTGGCCTCCTTGTCCTCCTTGCCGCGCTATTTGTCGTCATCCTGCCGTTCGGGCGTCTTGCGGCGGCCGAACTGCAGCCGCTCGAGATCGCCAGCAAGAGCGGCGTGCACGTCTTCGCCGTCGAGATGGCATCCACGCCCGCGGAGCAGGCCAGGGGACTCATGGACCGGCGCGGCCTCCCGGAAGGCCAGGGCATGCTGTTCGACTTCCACCATGAACAGCTGACTAGCTTTTGGATGAAGAACACCTACATCCCCCTCGACATGATCTTCATCCGCGGGGATGGGCGAATCCTGCGCATCGTGGAGAACACGGTGCCGCTCTCGGAAGTACTCATTCCCTCTGGCGGGCCGGTGCGCGCGGTGCTCGAGGTCAACGGCGGCACGGCGAAGAAGCTTGGCATCGCGCCAGGCGACCGGGTGGCACACCCGATCTTCAGCGGGCACTAGAGTCGCGCGGCGGTGAACGCCCGCTCGGCAGACGCAGCCGCCACTTCGGCGAAACCACTCGGCTTGCTGGCGCAGAGCGAAGCGTGTATCGAGGCCGGCGCGACGACCACGGGGCATAGCGCAGCCTGGTAGCGCGGGAGTTTTGGGTACTCCAGGTCGCAGGTTCAAATCCTGCTGCCCCGACCAAGTCGCAGCTGTTCGAACACGAAGAAGCACCCGAGCATGACGGCCCGCATCTACAAGCCCGCGAAGACGGCGATGCAGTCCGGCACTGCCAAGACCAAGGAATGGGTGCTCGACTACGAGCCCGAACAACCGCGCGAGATCGAGCCGCTCATGGGCTGGACGAGTTCCGGCGACATGCGTCAGCAGGTGCAGCTGCGATTCGATACGCTCGAGGAAGCGGTCGCTTATTGTGAGCGCCACGGCATTGCCTATGAAGTCTTCAGGTCCAGGCCGCCGGCCCGGCGGGGCATGTCGTATGCGGATAATTTTTCGGTCAACCGCCGTGATCCATGGACGCACTGAGCCCAGAAGGGAGCAGGCAATAACCGGCGGTCGAAAAGCAGTGATCTCGACCCGTTGATTACTGATTAGTGACCACTGACCTCTGGACGACGTGGCTCAACGCCCAGAGCGCCATCCCTGCGAGCGCAGCGATGAGGGCAATCAGCAGAAAGAAATCCGCCTTCGCCAGCCGGTTCCAGAAACCGCCGAGGAATCCTGCGAGAATGTCGGCCGGCAGCGTGGTCGCAAACCAGACCCCCATCATGATGGATGTCATCCGCGCGGGGGTGAGTTTTGAGATCAACGCCAGTCCGACCGGTGCAAGGTGCAGTTCGCCTATGGTGGCAAGGACGAAATAGCCCACAAGCCACAGCGCGCTCGCCTTGCCGGTTGTCGTCCATGCCGCGGCGCCCGCCATGACCAGATTGGCCAGCGCGACGCAGAGGCAACCGAAGGCCATCTTGCTGATCGCGAAAGGCTCGGTGCCACGCCGGCCCTGCCGCGCCCATAGCCCAACGAGCAGCGGCGTCGCGATGAAGATCATGAAAGGATTGAGAGCGAGAAAGGACGGCGATGGGATCTGGCCGCGCCAGAAACCGAGGTCGATCGAGCGGTCGGTAAAATCTTCGGCCCACAACAGGATAGTATTGCTTTGCTGATCGTAGGCGGCCCAGAACAGCGTGACCACGGCGCACGTGCCGATGAGCGCCAGCACGGCGCGCCGCTCGGCAGCCGCGAGCTGTTTCGTCTCGCGCGCGAGCAGGCCGCCGGGTGAGGGGATATCGGCCGGCAGGGTTCGTGCGCCGCAAAGATAAATCGCGAGGCTAATGAGCATCCCCACGCCGGCCGCGGCAAAGCCGTAGTGCCACCCGTACTGAACCGCGAGCGTGCCGCATATCAGCGGGGCCGCGAATGCCCCGACGTTGATGCCGAGATAGAAGATCGAATAGGCACGGTCGCGCCGGGCATCGCCGGGCGCGTAAAGCGCCCCGACTTGGGTCGAGATGTTCGGCTTGAATGCGCCGATGCCGATAATCAGCATCAACAGCGCGAGGAGAAAAAGGGCTTCGAATGCCATCATGAAATGGCCGGCCGCCATGAACAGGCCACCGATGACGATTGTGCGATGCCGCCCCAGCAGGCGGTCGGCGATGAGACCACCCAGGATCGGCGTGAAATAGGCAAGCCCCGTGTAGAAGCCGAAAAGTTGCGAGGCGAGTGGCTGCGCGTCGAGGCGGCCAAACAAGAACTCGAGCGCCGCTCTGACAGCGCCGAAACCGAGCACCCCCTCCGAACGGCCGGGATCGAAAAGATATTTCGTCATGTACAGCACGACCAGCGCGGCATTGCCGAAATAGGAGAAACGCTCCCATGCCTCGGTCGCAAACAGAACCGCAAGGCCGCGCGGATGGCCCAGAAAGTCGTGCGTCGCAAAAGGAGTTGCTGCCGCTGGTTCGCTCGCCATCGGCGCGGTCATGATCGCGCCGTCAGACGCGCGTAAATATCGCCGGAGTTCGCATTCTGCGGCAGCGTGCGTACCCAGCTCGCAATCGCCTTGGCGCCCACCCAGTCGTCGTGCACGAGGGTCAGGCTCTCGCCGAGCACGGCGTTATAATGCGTGTAGCCGAGTTCGGCGCAACGCTCGATGCACGTCGCTGCCACGCCGGGCTGGATGGTGGTGAATTCGAACGACAGCGCCGGGCAGGGGCAACTCAATCCCGCCAACGCATCAGCTTCGGAACCCTCCACGTCGATCTTGATGAATGCGGCGGCTCCGTGCCGCAAAACGAGCGTATCGAGGGTCGTCACCGGCACCTCTATGGTGGTCGTCCACGACTGTCCTTCCCAGCCCGGCGTGCCATCAGCCGCCCGGCGGAACGCCTCCGAGGCGGTCGAAACGGTCGGATTGTCGACGTTGAGGCTGAACGCAGCAATTCCTGCTTCGCGGCCCACAGCAACCGGTTCGATCACCACGGCACGATCGCGTCCATAAAGAAGCTTCAGCGTCCGCACCAGCGCCGGCTGCGGCTCGACCGCCACCACGCGAGCACCTAGGCGGCGGAACGCGGCGATGCGGTCGCCGACATGCGCGCCGACATCGAAGACCATATCGCCCGGCTGCACGAACTGGGCGTAAAAGCGGTCCATCGCCGCTCGGCGCGCGCTGTTGCCGTAATAAATCCGAAGTGAACGCGCGACGCCTCGGGTGATGCGCCACAAGTCGTGCCAAGAGCGGTGCCGGTCAGGTGGCACGGCCGGCCTAAGAGGCGTGCTGCGACATCTCGATCGCAGGTAGTTTCAGCGCGCGCAATTCCGGCGGCGGCAACGCCTCCTCAGGCAAGCGGTCGAGTCCAAGCCCAATTAGGGCTTTTCCGACAGTCGAGGAGGCGGTTGCCACAGCAAGTGGGATCGACAGCAGCGGGCCGCCTGCGATGAGCAAGGCATAAGGCAGAGCCGCCGGCGCGGCCATGGCCAGCAAGAGGACGGGGGCGACGCCGACCAACGTCTGGGGCCAGAACTGACGAAATGCGGCCGACCATGACACCTCGTGATCGTGGCGCGCCTGCGCGCCCCACTCGACGGTGCGGCGGCACAGAAGACGCCCCAGAAAGAGCGTGTGGCTCGCCCACATGATTGGAGCGATCAGCACGGCGAAGCCGATCGTGATCATGAAGCTCGCGCTAAACCGCACTGCTCCACCGAACAGATGCCGCAGCTTGGCGCGGGTCAGCACGTCGATGACGGTCGCGATATTTGGCGCAAACCACATCGCCAGGACCAGGATGAGACCGGTCGTTCCGGCATCCGAGCGCATGAAAGCGGTCGGCGTCGGCGCCAGCGCGACCGCCGCGCTACCGATCAGCAACAGTCCCATCCAGGCCGGAGAGCCAAGGAACATCAGGATGGCGAAGACGAGTTGATAGCGGCTCACCGGCCGCAAGCCCGGCAAGCGCAAAAAGGGCCAATACTGCATATTGCCCTGACACCAGCGCAGGTCGCGGCGGATGAATTCGATCAAGGTCGGCGGATTCTGCTCGAAGCTTGAGCCTTCCGACGCCAGCACGCGCACGGCGTAGCCCGCACGTCGCATCAACACCGCCTCGATTTGGTCGTGGCTCAGCACATACCCTTTGACCAGCGGGCCGCCAGGGAGCACCGGCAGCTGACAGTGCCGCATGAACGGAGCAAGGCGCACGATCGCGTTGTGGCCCCAGTATGGTCCGCAATCGCCTTGCCACCAGGCGCTGCCGATGGTGTAGGAGCGCATGCTCAGCCGCATGCCGAACTGGAAGATGCGGGCAAAGGGGCTGGCCGATGGCATTCCGATGACCAGCGTTTGCAGGATCCCAAGGCTGGGATTGAGCTGCATGATACGCACGAGCTTGACGACGAGGTCCACCGTCATGACGCTGTCGGCGTCGAGCAATATTGCGAAATCGTGATGCTTGCCCCAGCGCGCGCAGAAATCTCCCACATTTCCGGCTTTGAAACCGATATTGTGGGAGCGACGGCGGTAGGTCAGGGCGATCTGTCCGCGCCATGCTGCCGCGACCGTCGCAAAGCATACGGCCTCGCTAGCGGCGATGTCATCGTCGCTGGTATCGCTCAGCACGTAGACATGGAAGCATTCGCCGACGCCGCGCGCGGTGAGCCCCTGCAGCATCGGCTGGAGCATGCGCGCGACGCGTTCCGGCGGCTCGTTGCGGATGCACACGAGGATCGCGGTCGATGTGGTAATCGGCGCGTCTGCCGGCACGCGACCGGCAACCGGCAGGACCGCTATCGCCGGATCGCGCGCAAAGCGCATGATCAGAAGGCCGATGGTCGCATTCCAGAAGCCGATTACGTACCAGGGCAGCGTCAGCGCGAAGAGCGCGACTAGGAGGAGATCAATGGCATCCAACCCCCCCGGCGAGAGCGCGACCACGGCAAGCCAGATCAGCCCCGCCATCGTCAGTCCGACACATAGGAAAAACAGCGCCGGACGCCAGCCGGGCAGGGCAGTGGCCGCGGCGGCGGGGATGGCCTCGTCGCGAGAGGAACATTCGACCATGAAGGGACTTTGCGTGGGTTGGCGGGCGTTTTCGAGAATATAGCGGCGTGCGTTCGAGTCCAATGCGGCAGAAAGCGTGAAGCGTGCTAGCGTATCAAACGCCAGCCCCCCGGAGATCTTCCGTAGGAACGACAAGCAAGACCCAAGATGCAGGGCAAAGCGCTCTGGTATGTGGCGCCCGGCCGAGCCGAGTTGCGCGAGGAGATGGTTGATGCGCCCGAATCTGGCGAGGTCCAGGTCCGTTCGCTGTTCGGGGCCATCAGTCGCGGCACCGAACGGCTCGTCCTTGCCGGCCGAGTACCGCCAAGCGAATACGAGCGCATGCGGGCGCCCTTGATGGCCGGCACCTTTCCTTTTCCGGTGAAATATGGCTATGCGACGGTTGGGCGGGTCGAGGCCGGCGTTGCCGACCTACGCCCACGCGTCGTTTTCAGCTTGCATCCGCACCAGAGCCTTTTCACCGTATCGACGGACGCTGTCGTTCCCGTTCCCGAGCAGGTGCCGGCCCAGCGCGCCGTGCTCGCCGCGAATATGGAAACCGCGCTCAACGCGGTGTGGGACGGCGCGCCCGGCCCAGCCGACCGCATCGCGGTCGTAGGGGGTGGGCTCGTGGGGCTTTTGGTTGCCTATCTGTGCGCGCGCTTGCCGGGGGCCGAGGTTACGGTGGTTGATATAGCTTCCGCGCGCGCGGAGATCGCGCATCGGATCGGCGCCCACTTCGCCACGCCAGACGCGGCACCCAGGGATTGCGACCTGGTTTTTCACGCCAGCGGCACCAACGCGGGTCTCGCAACTGCGCTACGCCTTGCGGGCGAGGAGACGGCCATCGTCGAGCTGAGCTGGTATGGAACCGGCGATGTCGCGGCGCCCCTCGGCGAGGCGTTCCACAGTCGGCGCTTGCGGCTCGTATCCAGCCAGGTCGGAAGCGTCGCGCCATCGCACCGCCCGCGGTGGACGCGCCGCCGGCGCCTCATGGCGGCGCTTGCGCTTCTCGAGGAGCCGGTGCTGGATGTCCTGCTGGGTCCCGGCATAGCCTTCGACGATTTGCCGGCGAAGTTGCCTTCGATTTTGCGTTGCGAGTCCGAAGGGATGTGTCCATTGATCCGCTATCCTGCGGCCGATGAAACCTCCTGACGCACAGGAACTTCCGTGTACGCGGTTGAGGTCTCGGACCAGATCATGATTGCCCATTCGTTTCGCGGCGAGCTGTTCGGCCCGGCGCAAAACGTGCATGGGGCGACCTTCGTCGTTCGTGTGGCATTTCTTGCAGACGATCTCGACTCGCACGGCATTGTCGTCGACATCGCGCGTGCCCGCGAGATGCTCGGGGAAGCCCTTGCGCCGCTCAACTATCGCAACCTGGATGAATTGCCGCAGTTCAAGGGGATCAACACCACCACGGAATTTTTGACCAGGCATCTCTTCGAGCATTTCGCGGCTGCGGCGCGTGCAGGCAAGCTCGGCCGGGACGGCCGTGAGCTCAAGTCGATCAGGGTGACGGTAGCGGAATCGCCGGTCGCGCGGGCTTGGTACGAGGCCTCCTTGTGGTAAAGGAGGCCTTCTTTGCGGTGCCAGGCGACCTTGCCACCCCGACTGGCGGCTACGCCTATGATCGTCGCATCATCGCGGAGCTTCCGGCGTTTGGTTGGCGAACCATCGTGGTCGGGCTTGGCGACGGCTTCCCCTATCCCACGGCGGACGCGCGCACCACGGCCTGTGCGCGCCTATCGGCACTCGCGCCCGGACATCCGGTCGTGATCGACGGCCTCGCCTTCGGGGTCTTGCCAGATGCAGCGCAGGCGCTGTGCGCGAGTCATTCGTTGGTTGCGCTGGTGCATCATCCGCTGGCGCTCGAATCGGGATTGAACGCGACCCAGTTTGCTTCTTTGCGCGCAAGCGAGCGCGCAGCGCTCGGCTGTGTGCGGCACGTCGTTGCGACGAGCGCGACGGTCGCCCGGCTGCTCGTCGAGGATTATGGCGTTTCGTCCGGCCGGGTCAGCGTCGTCGAGCCGGGAACGGATCGCGTCTCGACCGCCCCGCGTCATGACAGAGACGTCGTGGCACTGCTCGCGATCGGCTCGGTGATCCCGCGCAAGGGCTACGATGTGCTGGTCGCCGCCCTGGCCCGGCTGAGGCATCTGTCGTGGCGGCTCGTGATCGCCGGCGATTGCGAGCGTAGCCCGCAAACCGTCCGGCAGGTGAAGGCCGAGATCGCCCGTCTCGGTCTCGCGGGCCGCATTACACTGCTCGGCGCCGTCGCTTGCGATGACGTTACGCCACTCTACGCGTCGGCCGATCTTTTCGTGCTGCCGTCACGGTTCGAAGGCTACGGCATGGCCTATGCCGAAGCGATCGCCCATGGCCTGCCGGTCGTGGGCACAACCGCCGGCGCGATTCCGCAGACGGTGCCGCCCGGTGCCGGCGTGCTTGTAGCCCCCGACGATGTCGAGGCGCTCGCGGCGACGTTGCAACAGCTCATTTGCACGCCGAAGGAGCGCGAGCGTCTAGCCGCCGGCGCGCGGGCCGCCACGTTCCCATCGTGGAGGGAGCAAGCGGCCTTGTTTGCGCGGATGCTGGAAAGCGTCCAATGAGCGAGTATTCCGCCGAATGGCTCGCCTTGCGCGAGCCTTATGATATGGCCGCGCGGAACGCGGTGGTGCTCGATACCGTCGCCTCTGCTTTCCTTGGGCAGGCAGCGATCTCGGTCGTCGATCTCGCCT
Source organism: Xanthobacteraceae bacterium (assembly GCA_035601615.1). Taxonomy (GTDB): domain Bacteria; phylum Pseudomonadota; class Alphaproteobacteria; order Rhizobiales; family Xanthobacteraceae; genus VAZQ01. The sequence continues at coordinate 20,813 of DATNNX010000153.1, read as the reverse complement.
GTGGCACCGGCGCGACACTGCGCGCGGTGGGGCCGCATCTTCCGTCGCGCCAGAGCTGGACACTGGTCGACCAAAGTCTCGCGCTTTTGGCGCTGGCGTTCCCGTCCGCAAGCCCGGCACATGTGACGGTGACCACCACAGCGCTCGATCTCGCACGCGACCTCAAGCTCGCGCTCGATGGTCCGATTGATCTCGTGACCACCTCTGCTCTTCTCGATCTTGTTTCTCCCGCATGGCTCGACCGTCTCATCGCCGAGGTGGCCGCGCGTCGGCTGCCGTTCTATGGCGCGCTGACCTATGACGGCCGCGCCGTTGCTGAACCGGTGGTAAGCCATGATCACGAACTGCTGACTGGGTTCAATCTCCACCAACGGACCGACAAGGGCTTCGGTCCGGCGCTTGGCCCGACCGCCGCCGCGCACGCCGCCAAGGGCTTTGAAGAGTTCGGTTACGCCGTGGTGCAGGGCCGCTCGGACTGGATGTTCGGGCCCGACGATCGGGCTGTCCAGGATGCGCTGTTTGCCGGCTGGGCCGACATCGGCCTGCTGACCACGACCTTATCGCCGGACCAAATCGCAGAGTGGCTGAGTTGGAGGCGCGCGCATCTAGCTCAAGGTCGTTCGAAGCTGCGCATCGGTCACGTTGATGTCTTTGCCCGACCGATCGGCACGCGCTGAGCACTGAGGTCGCAGTCCAGCAGCACATCGCCACCGAGACTGTGAGCGCGCATGGGCGCGCGCATAGCTTGATCGAGCCGTTCGACCGGCGGCAGCGTGAGACTCGCTCGCCCGGCGCCCAGTATCAGGGGAGCAACTAAGATATGGAGGCGGTCGAGACAGCGTGCCGCGAGAAAGCGCGAGACCGTGTCGGCCCCGCCTTCGATCAGAATGCGCCGGAAGCCGCGTGCCGCGAGCGCGGCGATAATACCCGCAGGGGGAAGCTGGCCGTTTTCCGCGGGAAGCTGCACGACCTCGACCCCAGAAGGCGTCGCGGGTGGGTTGGCGCTGGTGATGACGAGCCGGCGGATACCGTCAGCCGCGAGCACCCGTGCGGTTGCTGGCAACCGACCATTGGGGTCGATGACGATCCGCGCAGGATTGGGCCCCTCGACACGGCGCACCGTTAGTTGTGGATCGTCTGCAATAGCCGTGCCTACCCCGATGACGACGGCATCGACGAGCGCGCGCAGTCGGTGCAGATGGATGAGGCCGGCCTCGCCATTGATGTAATGGGACTGTCCGCTCGGCGTCGCGATGCGGGCGTCGATCGACTGACCGCACTGCCCGACCAAAACGAGATCGTCGATCGTGCCTTCGCGCAGCGGTCCGAACACGTCCTCCCAGGGCTGCGGCAGGGAACTACTGGCGCTGCGGAACGTTTTCGGTACCGGCGCCCACGAAGCGCCGCCTGAGCCATGTTGAAGGCCGAGAGCTTCGTTAAGATCCGGTTTGGCGGGTCGATCCGCCATTGTCAAATACCCGCTTTCCGAGCGCGCTACCGCGTGCCATGATATTTCGCGATGAACTGCCTGCAAACGCGCACAATGAAAAGATTTAGGCAACGGAATAAAATCCCCCAAATCGCGTTGTTATTCGGTTGATGTGGTTCGTGGTGGCGCGGCCCAAAGCCGCGTGAGTGATATGGCTGGGAGTAGCATGTCGGGCTTGTTCGGCACGCCCACGCAAGTCGCAGTGGAGCGGGGCCTTGCCGAGTTTCGGTCGGGACGGCCGGTTATCCTGACATGGAACGGGGAAAGGACGCTGGTCTTGCCGGTCGACGGCATGACGGACCAAACACTCGTCGCCTTTAGGCAGTTATGCGCGCCCACGCGGCCTCGCCTGCTCGTCACCGCGCGCCGCGGCCGCGCCCTTGGCCTCAACGCCATCGGGCCAACGGGTTTGGCGATCGGTGATATCCACGACCGGGCGGCGGTCTTCTCGCTTGCCGCGGACGCGCAAGTCACCCGCCACCTCGAGGTCGTCCCCAGCGGCGAGACGGCATCCGCCGCCATCGAGCTTGCCAAGCTCGCGCAGTTACTCCCCGCCTTGCTCTTTTGCGAGGCCGGAACGCAGCCCGCAAATGCAAGCGAAGCACCGCTCGTGACGGTCGCAGCCGATGCGGTTGCACAATTTCGCCACACCGCGATTGCGTCGGTGGCGGTCGTTGCTGAAGCAGCTATCCCTCTCAACGGTGGCATCCCTGCCCGCTTCGTAATCTTCCGCGACGCGCTCGGAGGCACGCCGGTCGCGGTGATTGTGGGAAAGCCGGATCTCGCGCAACCGGTCGCGGTACGATTGCACTCAGCTTGCCTCACGGGAGACGTGTTCGGCTCTCGGCGATGCGACTGCGGAGATCAGCTTCGGCTCGCTCTGCCCCAACTCGCGCAACACGGCGGCGGGGTCATCCTTTACTTGGAGCAGGAAGGTCGCGGGCTTGGGCTTGCGAACAAGATCCGGGCCTATCAGCTGCAAGAAGCGGGGCTCGATACCGTGGACGCCAACACCGTGCTCGGCTTCGACGACGACGAACGCGACTACGGCGTTGCCGTGCGCATGCTGCAATTACTGGGCTGCACGCGGGTGCGGCTGCTGACCAATAACCCCGCGAAGCTCGACGGCCTCTCCCAGGCGGGCATCGACGTATCGGGACGCGTGCCTCTGCATGGCCCGATCAATTCCGACAACCGGCGCTACCTGACCGCGAAGGCGATGCGCGCCGGACACAAGCTCGATCATATTCTCGGCGCGCTCGCCGATCCCAACGACGCCTCCTGACCACCGCTCCGCTTGTCCGTGATTGCATCGCAGTGGACCAGCATGGCTGCCACGCCACCCGCGAGCGTTGCCAGCACGCACCAATAGGCATAGCGGAAGTCGGACGCCACGCCGAGCAGGAAGAAGGTCATCACATAGATGATGGCGCACGCCGTCACCGCGATTGCGAAGGCTCCCGCAGGCGTCGATCTCGCCGGCCAGGCCGAAAGAAACACCCCGAAGGCAAGGATGGTCCAAAGCCCCGGCCGAAAGAGCAGCGTGGGCTGGAGGGCCTCGTGCAGCGCAAGGAGCGGCGTGAAGTAACGGCTTTGACCGTAGCCCGCCGCGGGATCGAGCCAATCCCACACTGGCAAAACGAGGTTTGAACGGGCGAGGAATTGCCACATGAACGTCGCGCGGTGGGTGAGATAAGCGAGCGGGTGGCTCGAAACGGCATGCCACCACGCTTCGAGGAGTCGCGGCGTGCCAAAGATCGTGTCATCGGGCCGCTCCAATCGCCGCATCACGAATGGGCAAGGCTCGATATGCCAATAGGTATCCCAGCGAACGGGGTCGTAGCACTTGCTCGTCAACAGTACCGTCTGATCGGCGCTCCATGCCACGGGGAACTGGTTTTCTCCGCTGAAGTGGGTAATGCCGCCGAGATCGAAGACGACGATTTGGTGTAGCGGATTCTGCCGCTCCGCGCCCAGGAGAGCGTAGTAGACGAACGGGACGAGCGCACTAAACACAACGAGCGCAGGCACAAAGGTGATTGCCAACCCCTTTAAGTCAAAGCGCATGGGCCAAATGACGTAGGCGGCGATAATCGGCGCGGCGATTACCGCATTTGGACGCAGCAATACGCCGAATGCGATCAACAGCAGCTCAAATGCCTGGAGGGGCGCCCGCCATCGCGCGTTGTCATCGGCGGCGAAAAAAACGAGCGCTGCCGCGAGGAGCCAAACGGTTCCGAACAGAATGTCGCGCCATACCATCCCGACGAAGAAGAATGCTGGCGGCACGAGCGCAACCAACGGCGTCGCGAGCGCGAGCCAAGCCGAGCGACGCCCCGCCAGAAGAGCGAGCGCGCCAAAGGCGAGCCAGTACAGGCTCGCCGTCAGCAGGAACATGCTCGCCGAGCCGGGCGCGATTGGGTCGATGAGCCGCCAGAGCACCGCCATTGCCGGCGATTGCCAATCGCCAAACCGCCACGCCATGGCGTCGGCATAGACGTAGCGGGCATCAGCGGTGCTGTAGCCGGGATAGAACACCAGCACGGTGAGGCCAAACCCGGCTGCCGCCACAAGGACAGCACACCACCGTCTCCTGCTCTGTGCAGGAGCCTTTGGCGCGATCGCATCGATCTCCTCAACGGCTGCCATCGATCGGGGTCAACGGCTCATTGAATAGACCGGAGCCGTCGGACCTCGCGATTACCATCGGCTCGCGCCCGGCGCAAACCGGGAGCTTCATTTACGTTCATGGCGGCGCCGGAGCGGCTAGCCCGCGCGTGCCTTGCCGCTCCCGGTTCTTCTGCAGTCGGCCGAGACTTGCTCAGTACGCGTCCCAGGACTCGACCGGGAGGATCTTGCCTTGCTTGAGCATGATCTCATGCGGCGCGATCGGCGCCGATGCCTCCTCGACCTTGCCGCCAAATTTTGGCCCTGCGACTGTGGCTATGGACCAAACGACGGCTGTCGCAGCGATCGCAACGATTGCCGTCACAATGATGATTTTGCGCATCTCGTATCACCCTTGCTTCGTGATGAGTTGCGCAATTGTCTTGGCACATCGTGCGCGGTGGCAGCGTGAGGCGCTTCACACAGGTGCCGAGTTTTTACTCGCGACCCCCGTAACCCATGTACCCGGAATAGACCCGGACCATAGTGGCGTCCCCGGCAGGACTCGAACCTGCGACCTGCGGATTAGAAATCCGCTGCTGCTATCCAGCTGAGCTACGGGGACGCGACGTAAAAGCTTTTACCCAAGATCGGCTCCGCCTGCCAGCGATGCGAAGACCGTCCGCTCGCGAGGTCGGAACAATGGCAGGCGATGCTCGGATATATTCTCCTTCCCGGACTTTCCGCCCAAGGCGAAACTGCGTAATTTCGCCCAAACTACGAGACGAAGCAGCAACGCGAGCAAAACGTGGCGAGACGCAACATCGGTCCGCGCCGGCTATCGAGCGAAGAAGCCCTATGATCGAGGTGCGCAGGCTTGGCCATGCGACGCTGACGACGCCCGATCTGGACCGGCAAGTGGCATATTATACCCACGTCGTCGGCCTCAGCCTTATCGAGCGCGAAGCCAAGCGGGCGTTTCTGGCGAGCAAGCAGGGGCTCGAGGCGATCGCGCTTGAGCTCGGCGCACCCAACGCGCTGTCTCGGCTCGCTTTCCAAGTCGCGCCCGGCACGGATCTCGCAGAGCTAGCCCGCGTATTGTCGACGCAAGGGATCAAGACCGAGCGCCGAAGCTCAATTTCTCCCGGTGTCGCCGATGCCGTCGTGTTTGAAGATCCGAAAGGCACGACCCTCGAAATTTTTGCCGAATACCGTTTTGCAAAGGAGGACGCTATTCAGGGCGGCATCATGCCGCTCAAGCTCGGCCATGTCGCTTATCGCGTCAGGGACGTGCAGCAGATCGTGAAATTCTATATCGACGTACTGGGCTTTCGGGTCTCGGACTGGCGCGATGAGACCTTCGCGTTCCTACGCTGCGGACCCGATCACCACACTGTCAATTTCGTGGTCGATGAGGTGCCGCAGCTCCATCACATTGCATTCGAGGTAAAGGACTGGGCAGAGATTCAAAGAGCCTGCGAATGGCTCGCCAAGAACAACATTCATCTGGTGTGGGGTCCGGGCCGCCACATCATCGGCCACAACATCGCGATCTATCACCGAAATCCCGATAAGGTACGGGTCGAGTTTTTCTGCGAAATGGATCTGATGAAGGATGAAGCGCTCGGCTATTTCGATCCTCGTCCCTGGCACCAGGATCGCCCGCAGCGGCCGAAGGTGTGGGGGCCAGATACGCTGCGCAATTATTGGGGATTTGGCTCGGAACGCATCATCCGCGGCTACCAAACGGTGGAATAAGCGGGCGCGAGCTTACGGAAGCCTGCGGCGCGAGAACCGCATCGTGGTGCGGTTGCAATAGCCCCGCAACACCAGCTATGGCGTCGAGGTGGGCTTGAGCGGGCGTGAACGGATCGGGCCTTGTCAAACCCGTTGGCCTGTGAGAAGCGGCGCCTGAGCGGACAAGGGACATGGTGATCACGGCGGAGAAGGAGGCGCACCAGCGCGCTTCGGTGCGTAGCCTCAGGACAATTGTCGACTTTGCCGTCGGCTCCCATGCGCGAGCGTTGGCGGTGCTGCTCGCGGTCGCACTCTTGGGCTTCCTGCCCGGCTTCTCCAGCATTCCGCCGATCGATCGTGATGAGGCCCGCTTCGCTCAAGCAACCAAACAGATGGTGGAGAGCGGCGACTATGTGGATATCCGCTTCCAGGACGAGGTGCGTTACAAGAAGCCGGTCGGCGTTTACTGGCTGCAAGCCGCGGTCGTGAAGACAGCAAGCGCTCTCGGGTTTCCAGGCGCTCTCACCACGATCTGGCTCTATCGCATTCCATCCCTTCTCGGATCCATCGGTGCAGTTTTATTGACTTATTGGGCCGCACTGGCATTCGTATCACGGCGCGCTGCGGTGCTCGCCGGGCTGATGATGGCAAGTTGCGTGCTGCTCGGTATCGAGCGGCTCCTCGCCAAGACCGATGCATTGTTGCTCATGACCGTCGTTGCCGCCATGGGCGCGATGGGACGCGCCTATCTCCGGCACGGGCGCGAGCAACTGGACACCGCCGGTGCTTGGACGCTCGCCGCCATATTTTGGACCGCGCTCGGCGCCGGCGTGCTTCTCAAGGGCCCGCTGGTCGTGATGGTAGTCGCCCTTGCCGCGCTTGCGCTCGCGGTTGTCGATCGCTCCGCCGGCTGGCTGCTGACGCTCAAGCCGGTTGCGGGTAGCGTCTGGTTTGCGCTTCTCGTGCTGCCCTGGTTCGTTGCGATCATTGGACGCTCTGGTGACGCATTCTTAGCCGAATCGGTCGGGGAGGACCTGCTCAGCAAAATATTTGCCGGCCAAGAATCGCACGGTGCGCCGCCCGGCTACTATTTCGTTCTGTTTTGGGTGAGCTTTTGGCCGGGCGCGACGTTGGCGGCATTAGCGACCCCGTCGGTCTGGCGGGCGCGGCGCGAGCCTGCGGTCAAATTTCTGCTGGCCTGGCTCGTTCCTTCGTGGCTGGTGTTCGAGTTGGTCGTGACCAAGCTGCCGCACTACGTTCTGCCGCTCTATCCTGCGATCGCCATCCTGATCGCGGGCGCTATCGATGTACGCGCGCTGTCGCAGAGGCCCTCCCTCGAGTGGGGCACGATCTGGTGGTTTATCGTTCCGGTGCTGGCGGGTGTTGCGGGCATCGTCGCCCTCGCGATGATCGGCCGGCAATTCGGCTTGTTGGTGTGGCCTTTGATCGGAGCCGCGGCGGTGCTGGGTTTCTTGGCCTGGCGGCTCTACCAAGTCGATGGCGCCGAGCACGCGTTGCTGCGTAGCGTCGCCGCTGCGATCCTGATCGCCATTGCCGTTTTCGGCTTTATTATTCCATCACTTGGCCAACTGTTTCCGAGCCCGACGCTTGCCCGCATCCTGCACGAGAGCGGTTGCACGCAACCGCAGGCCGCGGCTGTAGGATATCAAGAACCGAGCTTGGTCTTTCTCGCCGGTACCGCGACCCGCCTTGCCGATGTTGCGGGTGCCGCTGAGTTCCTGCGCGGCGGGGAATGCCGCTTCGTCTTTGTCGAAGCGAGCCAGGAACGGAGTTTTGCCCAGCGCGCCGAAGCGATCGGCCTGCGCTACCGGGCCGGCCCTCGCGTCGATGCGATCAACATCAGCACCGGACGGCCGATCACAATCGCGGTCTTTCGCTCGGCAGGTTCCTCGTGAGCGTAGGTAGTCCGCTCAAGCAGGCCTCGGTCGACGGTATGGCGGCGCGGCTTAACTGGTTGCGCGCCAATCTCGCTTGGTCTTTTGCGCTCTTTGCGCGCGCGCGCAAATCGGCGGCGACGCCGACATGGCGTGCGCCGCCGCGGCTCGCGATCGCCGCCGCAGTAGGCGTCGCGATCATTGCGGCGACGATGGCCCTATTGGATGCTCCGGCAGTCACCGCGGCGCAACGTGCGCCCGAGTGGCTGATCGTGACGTTCGAATACATCACTGTCTTTGGCAAGTCCGTTTGGTTTCTGCTGCCGATTGTGCTCGCGCTGGCGCTGATTGCGTGCCTCTCCACGCCATTACTTGCGCGCATGGTACGGGGCGTGGTCGCTGCGCTCGCCGTGCGGCTTGGTTTTCTGTTCTTTGCGATCGGCCTGCCTGGGCTGGTCTTCACGATTGCCAAGCGCCTGGTTGGCCGCGCCCGACCGTTCGTCGAGGGTACCGCCGGCCCGCTCATCTATCGTCCGCTTGGTTGGAACGTCGAATATTCAAGTCTGCCGTCCGGCCATGCCGTCGATGCGTTCGCCGCCGCCATGGCTATCGGCACGCTGTGGCCACGCGCACGGCCGGTGATGTGGACTTATGCCGTGATCATTGCCGTGAGCCGAGTGGTGCTCACGGCCCATTTCCCGAGTGATGTTATGGTCGGGGGCTTCGTCGGCGTGCTCGGCGCGCTGTTGGTGCGCGATTGGTATGCAGCGCGCAGGCTTGCCTTCGTGCTCGGCGCGGACGGACGGGTTCGATTATGGCCCGGACCATCCTTCACGCGCATGAAGAGGGTTGCCGGGCAGCTTATCGCCCCATAAGAAGCTCGCGCACTGCGAGCTGAAGGGCGATCGTCGCGTCGTATCGGGCAGATCATGAGCGAAACGCGTGCAAGCGGAACCGCGCCGGCTGTTTCCATCGTCGTTCCGGTGCGCAACGAGGCCAGCAACATCGCGCCGCTGGTCGACGAGATCGCGGTGGCGCTCGACAGGAATCTCACGTTCGAGGCCCTCTTCGTCAACGATGGCTCGACCGACCGGACGGAAGCCGAATTGACTGCGCTGATGGCGAGCCGTCCGTGGCTGCGACAGATCAAGCATCAGACCTCATGCGGACAATCGGCGGCCGTGTCGAGCGGCGTGACGCATGCTCGCGCAGGAGTCATCGTTACGCTCGATGGTGACGGCCAGAATGACCCCGCCTTCATTCCGGCGCTGCTCGCTGGGATGGCGGGCGCGCCCCAGATCGGCCTCGTCGCGGGCCAGCGGATCGGTCGTCAGGCGAGCGGCTTCAAGAAGCTGCAGTCGCGCGTTGCTAACGCCGTGCGCAGCCTGGTCCTGCGTGACGGCACTCGCGATACCGGTTGCGGGCTCAAGGCCTTTCGCCGGGATATTTTTTTGGCGTTGCCCTACTTCGACGGATTGCACCGGTTTCTGCCTGCACTGGTGCGGCGTGAAGGCTACGACATCGGCTACGTCGACGTGGTCGATCGCCCACGCCGCGCCGGCACTTCGAACTACGGCATGTGGGACCGGCTTTGGATCGGGATTGTTGACCTCTTCGGTGTGTGGTGGCTCATCCGCCGGCGCCGTCACGTTCCGCAGGTCTCGGAGGTGAAACGGAATGTTGATTGATCTCTCACAGGCGATCGGCAGTTACCTGCACGAAGTCTTTGTGGCCAAGTTTCAGTGGTGGGTGCTGCTCGGCTACGTCGCGCAAATTATGTTCACCATGCGATTCCTGGTGCAGTGGATCGCCTCGGAACGCGCGGGAAAAATGGTGATGCCGATCGCGTTTTGGTTTTTTTCGATTGGCGGCGGCGCGCTGCTGTTGGCCTATGCGCTGTATATCCGCGATCCGGTTTTCATCCTGGGCCAAGCGTTCGGCGTGTTCGTCTACGGGCGCAACCTCTATTTCGAGTTGCGTGACCGCCGCAGCGCCGCCGCGGCGACGTGAGAGCGAAAGGCGTGTCGCCCGAGTTATTCCGTTGCCGGAGAGGCGCTGGGTGCTATGCTCTCGGTAGGGTAGGGCAGACTGGAGGCAGAGATGACGTTGACCGCTGCAACGACATCGGAACGCCATGCCGCGGAGGCGATTGAGGTGATCCCGACCGGTCGAGCGCTCGGCGCCGAGGTTCGTGGGGTCGATCTCGGGATGTTCGGTGATGCCGCCGTTGCGCGGCTCATTCAGGCGTGGCACCAGCATTCAGTGGTGTTGATCCGCAATCAGCGGGTCAGTGATGAGGAGCTGATCGCCTTCAGCCGCCGCTTGGGGGATCTCGACTGGGCGCCGATTCAGGAAACGGGGCGCCGTTTCGTCGAGGGCCTGCCGGAGATTTACATTGTTTCGAATGTCAAGGTGAACGGCGAGCCGATTGGCAGCCTGGGCGACGGCGAAGCGGTATGGCACACTGACATGTCGTATCTCGACGTGCCGCCGAAGGCGAGCATTCTCTATTCTCTCGAAGTGCCGCCGGTCGGCGGCAATACATCGTTCTGTACGATGTACGGCATCTACGAAGCGCTGCCTCAGAGGCTGAAGGACCGCCTCTCTGGTCTGAAGATCAAGCACGACGGCACGTACAATAGCGGCGGGTATGTGCGGCAGGGAGTAACGCCGACCGACGATCCGCGCACCTCGCCAGGCGCGGTGCATCCGCTGGTCTGCACGCATCCGGACACTGGCCGGCGCATGCTCTATCTCGGGCGCCGCCGCAACGCGTATCTGATCGGGCTTGAGCTTGCGGAGTCCGAGGCGCTGCTCGACGAGCTCTGGAGCTTCGTCGATCGGCCTGAATTTGCGTGGGAGCACGTTTGGCGCATCGGCGATCTCGTATTGTGGGACAATCGCTGCACCATGCATCGGCGCGACGCCTTCGATTCGAGCAGCCGGCGGGTCATGCATCGCACTCAAGTCAAAGGCGAACAACGGCCTTCCTGATCGCGCAAGCTCAAGTTCAGCGCATCAATCGAGGGAGCGGACGCTTCATGAGGCGACGCGATTTACTCGCCCTTGGCGTGACCGCACTATCGGTGCAGCTGCCGATGCCGCGGACTGTCTCCGCTCAGTCGAAATACCCCGATCGTCCGATCCGACTCGTCATTCCTTTCCCCCCGGGCGGAGGATACGACGCCGTGGGGCGTCCGTGGGCCGAGAAGATGAGGTCGGTCCTCGGTACCGTGGTGGTTGAAAACCAAGGGGGAGGAGGCAGTTCGCTCGGTGCCGCCGCGGTCGCTCGCGCCCGCCCGGACGGTTACACTATTCTCCTGGGTGGTTCGAGCACTCACATCACCGAGGCCATTCTCAAAAGCCGTCCGCTCTACGATCCGCTCAAGGAGCTCGATCCGATTTCGAACGTGGTGGTTTCGGCTTTTGCCCTCGCGGTCCATCCCGCGGTGCCGGCTCGTACGCTGAGAGAGTTCATCGACTACGCCAAGGCCAATCCCGGCAAGCTGTCCTATGGGCATGCCGGCGTTGGCTCGCTGAACCACCTGACCGGTGAGTTGTTTAAATCGCTGGCGGGAACGCCGGACCTCGTGCATGTGCCATACCGGGGGTCGGGACCGGCGACCTCCGACACCATCAGCGGACAAGTGGCGATGGTTACCCCGGCCGTCACCGGTCCGTTGCTGGAATTCAATCGAACCGGCAAGCTGCGCATTCTCGCCGTGACCAGTCCTGCCCGTCTCATTGCAGCGCCCGAGATTCCGACGGCCATCGAAGCCGGACTCCCCGGAATGATTTCGCAGCAGTCGATTGGCCTGTTCGCTCCGGCTGGGACGCCTAAGGTCATCATCGGGCAGATTTCGCACGCAACGCGCGCGGCACTCGCCGAGGCGTCCTATCGGCAGACGCTCATTGAAGCGGGATTCGAACCCGATATCGATTCAACTCCCGAGAAATTTCGGCATTTCCTCGAAGATGACATTGCCCGGTGGTCGCCCGTCGTGAAAGCGATCGGATTGAAGCTTGACTGAATCCGCGGCCGGCTGCGGGAGCTCCGATATCGTGCTATGCGCGCACGAGCAAGCGCCGTGTCATCGCGCCGCCGCAAGCGCAGCAAAGCCGCGTTCCAGATCGCCAATCAAGTCGTCGACGTCCTCGAGACCGATGTGCAGGCGCACGGTCGGGCCGCCCGGCATCCATTTCGTTGCTGTGCGGATGCTGGTGCAGTCGAATGGAATGGCCAGGCTCTCGAAACCGCCCCAGGATGGCCCGATCCCGAAGAGGTTGAGCGCGTCGATAAAGGCGTAGACCGCGCTTTGCGCAACTGGCTTGAACACGACGCTGAATAGCCCGCTCGCGCCGGAAAAATCACGCCGCCAGACCGCATGCCCAGGACAACTCTCAAGCGCCGGATGGAGCACACGGGCGATTTCCGGACCCCGGGCGAGCCAGGATGCAACTTTCAGCCCCGACTGGTGGTGCTGCGCGAGCCGCACGCCCATGGTGCGAACTCCGCGCAGGCCGAGATACATGTCGTCCGGCCCGACGCACAGGCCGAGCAGGTATACGGTCTCGCTCAGGCGTCCCCACGTCGCCTGGTTGGCGGATACGGTGCCGAGCATCACGTCAGAATGGCCGCCGATATATTTTGTGCCCGCCTGGATGGACAAATCGACTCCCTTTTCGAAGGCTTTGTAATAGAGCGAAGTCGCCCAGGTATTGTCCATCAGCACGACCGCGCCTGCTCGATGAGCAGCGGCCGCAATCGCCGGCACGTCTTGGACCTCGAACGAGAGCGAGCCCGGCGCCTCGACGAATACCGCTCGAGTGTTGGGCTGCATCAGCGCAGCGATGTCGCCGCCGATCAAAGGATCGTAGTAGGTGGTGCTGATTCCATTGCGCCGAAGCACGCTATCGCACAACTTGCGCGTAGGCTGATAGGCGCTGTCAGTGACCAGCAGGTGATCGCCGGCCTTGAGCACCGCGAGCAGCGCGGTTGAAATTGCCGCGAGGCCCGAAGGTAGCAGGGCAACGCCGGCGCACTCGGGCCCTTCAAGGGCGCGCAAAGCATTTTCAAGCGCCTCCGATGTTGGCGTGCCACGCCGCCCGTAGACGTACCGCGAGCGACGGGCAAGGTAATCTTCGGCGCTCGGATAGAGGACCGTCGAGGCGTGATGGACCGGTGGATTGACGAATCCGTGATAGGCCTTGGTGTCGCGGCCGCCGGTGACGAGCTGCGTTGCGGACTTGAATGGTGGAGGCGTGGCATCGACTTCGGTTTTTTTTGTCATGGCTCGATTCTCTAGACGCTCTTGGGCAGCGAACGCCGTCTGCGCGGGATCTCGCGTAGCCGGCGCCGCGACACGGGTCATGGCGTCACGTGACGCGACCGTCAACCCCTTGACCGCCGTGGCCGATCGTTCTGAGATGGCAGCTACCAGCACGAGATCAGTGCACGCGGGAACGCGATGCCGGCGCCTCAGCACGCACCGCCTAGGCGGCGTTAAAAGAACCTCTCGGAACAGGCAAAGTTAAGGTCAAGGGACAGTCACAGGAAGGGCTGCTTCATGAAGCGCGTAATCTTTCTTCTTGGTGCGATCGTTGGGCTGAGCTTTTGCGCCGGCGCCACCTCTGCCCAGACGCTCAAGACGGTAAAGGATCGCGGCGTGCTGGCTTGCGGCGTCAGCCAGGGATTGCCGGGATTTTCCAATCCCGACGACAAGGGCAATTGGACCGGCTTCGATGTCGACTTCTGTCGCGCCCTTGCGGCGGCGGTCCTGAATGACCCGGTCAAGGTCAAGTTCATGCCGCTCTCGGCTAAAGACAGATTCGAACCACTCAAGACCGGCGAGATCGACGTGTTGTCGCGCAACACGACGTGGACTCTGTCGCGTGATGTTTCGTACGGCAACTTCGTCGGCGTGACCTATTACGACGGCCAAGGCCTCATGGTGCGGAAATCGCTCAAGGTCAACTCGGCGCTCGAACTCAACGGTGCGTCGGTGTGCACTCAGACGGGCACCACGACCGAACTCAATCTCGCGGACTTCTTTCGCGCCAACACTATGAAATACGAGGTCATCGCATTCGGCACCGCGGACGAGACTGTCAAAGCGTATGAGGCAGGCCGCTGTGACGTATTCACAACCGACGTGTCGCAGCTCTACGCGGAGAAGCTTAAGCTTGCCAATCCCAACGACCATGTCATCCTACCCGAGATCATTTCCAAGGAGCCGCTCGGGCCGTTGGTGCGCCACGGCGACGATCAATGGTTCGACGTCGTCAAATGGACACTCTATGCCATGCTCAACGCCGAAGAGCTCGGCGTCTCCTCCCGGAATGTCGACGAGGCAGTGAAGTCGAACCAGCCGGAAATTAGGCGCCTGTTGGGCGTCGAGGGCAATTTCGGCGAGCAGCTCGGGCTGACCAAGGACTGGGTGGTGCGCATTGTCAAACAGGTCGGCAATTACGGTGAAGTATTCGAGCGCAATGTGGGAACGGGCTCTAAGCTCGGCATCAGTCGCGGCATCAATCGCCTCTGGACTAAAGGCGGCATTCAGTACGCGCCGCCGGTGCGGTGAGCTTACGGCCGATGGTACGCTGCCGAGTTCTATTGACGATCGTCATGCCCGCGAAAGCAAGCATCCAGTAAACCGCGCCGTTGTGCTGGAAATCTCTGTCGCTGGTTACCGAATGCTCCGCAACCGCAGGCGATGATTGCGAAACGGTGCTCGTTGCAGGTCAGTGCGAACCGCATCAACACCCATGCTCTCAAACAGCTTCCGATTTTCTGGAGTGATCGTCATTACTATAGCTTCTCGGTGTACTGTGAGAGCCGTCAGGGCCGTTACTCTTTATCTACCGACGCCCATTGCACCTAGGGCGTACCTAATCCCCGACCAATCCAGGTCTAATCTCTTACACCATCACGATTATTCAGGATGTAATAGTCTGTTTCTGAGCCAGATTCTGCGGTGACATTCGGGCTGCGGTGGCTACTTCGAGAGACGGGACGGCGTCATGGCCGGGCATGTCCTGGCCGTGTCGTCGTCATTGGAGCTACCAAAGATGTGGGTGCCAGCAACACCTGCAGTATGACGAAGGAGAATGATTCAACCTGCTCGGAATTTGCGCTAGCGCTGCAGCGGCCCGCCCGCCTTTTTCCAGGCGTCGATCCCGCCCTGGATGTGAGCCGCTGAGGCGAGGCCCGCGTCCTGCGCAGCCTGCACCGCCATCGCCGAGCGTTCTCCATAGGCGCAATAAAAGATGATGCGCTTGCCGCTCGCGCGGGCGAGTTCGTGCAGCATGCCGCCCGGACGGACATTGGCCGCGAGATCCGGGTAAGGGGCGTGCAGCGAGCCCGCAATGACGCCGTGCTTTTCGCGCTCGCTGCGCTCCCGCAGATCAACGAGCGCCACATCGGGTTTCCCGGTGAGGGAGAGCGCCTCGGCCGCGCTCACCGCCCAGCCGCGGCGCACAATGTCGTCTTGGGCCAGGCCCACATGCATGTTCGCAGGCAC
This sequence comes from Xanthobacteraceae bacterium, assembly GCA_035601615.1. Lineage (GTDB taxonomy): Bacteria > Pseudomonadota > Alphaproteobacteria > Rhizobiales > Xanthobacteraceae > VAZQ01. Next base: position 5,565 of record DATNNX010000153.1, on the reverse strand, counting down.
CGCGACATCCATCATCTTCGGATTGGGAAGATTGAGGTTGTTCATCACCTCGACATATTGGTCGATCGATTTCACCTGCAGGCGCGGATTGAATGCCTTTTCCTCGCCGATCGTCGAGACCGTTTCGCCCTTATAGTCGTGCGCGGGAAAGATCATGGTCTCGTCCGGCAAGCGAAGCAACTTATTGAAAATCGAGTCGTACTGAGCGCGCGCATCCCCGTTCTGGAAGTCCGTTCGGCCGGTACCACGGATGAGCAGTGTATCGCCGGTGAATACGCGATCCCGCATCAGGAAGCTGTAGGAATCGTCGGTATGGCCCGGCGTGTAGAGCACGTCCAGCGCCACGCCTTCGATCGTGAGCTTATCGCTCTCCGACAGCCGCATCGACACCACGTCGACCTTGCTGCGTTCGCCCATCACCGTCACGCAATGGGTCCGGTCGCGCAATGCGCCGAGGCCAGTCAGGTGATCGGCATGCAGATGCGTATCCACCGCCTTGACCAGTTTGAGGTCGAGCTCGTCGGCGAGTTGGATATAACGGTCGACCTTCTCGAGCACCGGATCGATGATCAGCGCTTCGCCGCCGCGCCGGCTGGCCATGAGGTAGGTGTAAGTACCGGATACGCTGTCGAAGAGTTGGCGGAAGATCATCACCGTGACTCGCCAATTCGGGAATTGCGAATCCCCTCGGTCTCGCGTGCACACTATAAATCTTCTAAGATGCCCAAAAAAGAGGCGTGGAGCCCACTAATCTTACGGCCAGGCCCTCCGTTTCGGTCAGGGCTTCGGCTCGACGGGAAGGTCGTCGCGCGATCCCCATTCGGACCACGAGCCGTCATAAAGCGCCTGAGGCGGCTTGCCCAGTGCGTCGAGCGCGAACCAGAGGATTGCGGCCGTCAGCCCGGAGCCGCAGGTGGTGATAATCGGCGCGCTCGGGTCAACGCCGGCTGCGGCAAATGCCGCTCTGAGCTTTTCCGGCGCGGCCAATCGTCCATTCTCGACGACGGATGTGGATGGGACGTTGAGTGCGCCCGGCATGTGACCTGATCGCAGGCCCGGCCGCGGTTCCGGTGCTTGCCCCAGAAAACGCTCGCGGGAGCGCGCGTCGACAACCTGTGCCGATCTGCTCGCCAAGGCTGCGCGCACGCTGGCGAGCGAGGCCACGAGCTCCGCCTGCTTGCGCGCCCTGAAGGTGCGGGGTACCCGCTTCACCGGCCCAGTTTCGAGCGGGCGTCCTTCGGCTTTCCATTTCGGCAGGCCACCGTCGAGAATGAACGCCTTCTCGATGCCGAACACACGGAAGGTCCACCACACGCGCGGTGCCGAGTACATCCCGGCACCGTCGTAGATCACGATGGTGTCGGTATCCGCGATGCCGAGGGCGCCCACGTCACGGCCAAATTGGGCAGCATCCGGCAGCATGTGCGGCAGGGGATTGGAATGATCCGCAATCGCATCGATGTCGAGACGCACCGCGCCGGGAATGTGACCGGCCACGTATTCAGCCGCGGCGTCCCGCTTCATGGCCGGCAGGTAATAGGAGCCGTCAACCACGACGAGATCGGCGGCGCCGAGACGTTCGGCGAGCCAGTCGGTGCTCAAGAGCCAACGTGATGAGGGATGCTCATGCGGCATGGATCATCTCCGGGCTGAGACGGCGCGCCGCTCCTTGCGAGCAGCCTAAGCAAAGACAATGCGCACCCGCCGGTTCTGTCTGCCCTTCTTTTCGATCTGCGTCACGCGCACGTCACCGATTTCGTTCGTGTTACGGACATGTGTGCCGCCGCAGGGCTGCAGGTCGTATCCGACGATCTCGATGAGCCTTACGCGGCCGGTCCCGATCGGGGGCTTGACCGACATGGTCTTGACCAGGTTGGGCGCGGCTTCGAGTTCCGCATCGGTGATCCAGCGCGAGCGCACGTCGGCCCCGGCCGCGATCATCTCTGCAAGTTTTCTGGTGATCTCCTCTTTGTCGAGTCCTGCTTCGGGAATGTCGAAGTCGAGCCGTCCATCCGCGTCGCCGACCGCCCCGCCGGTCACGGGGTACGGCAGCACCGCCGAGAGCAGGTGCAGCGCGGTGTGCATGCGCATGCGGGCGTACCGCAAATCCCAGTCGATTGCGGCATTCACGGTCTCCCCAATTTTGACAGGCGCGCCGGCGGGGCCGGCCGGCTGATGCGAAATCTCCGTCTTCGCGGGGTCGGTATAGCTCGCGCTTGCAATCGGGATGGCATCGCCACTTGCGCTCATCAGCACGCCGCGATCGGCGGGCTGCCCACCAGAGGCGGCGTAGAACACGGTGCGGTCGAGTAAGAGAGCACCCGCGTCCGTCACACCGAGGACGGTCGCGCTGCATTCCTTCAGATAAGAATCCTCGCGGAACAGGCACTCGGTCGTCATGGCCTCGCAAGCTCTATGCGGTCTCAGGTTTTCGCGTACGGTATTTGCAGACTCATTCGCCGCTCCAGCCATTGCGGCACGGGCAGGCCTTTCTCGCGCAGGAAGCGGGGATTGAACAGCTTGGATTGATAGCGCGAGCCGCCGTCGGCGAGAATTGTCACGATCGTGCGGCCGGGCCCTAAATCCTTGGCCAGCCGGATGGCGCCCGCGACGTTGATGCCGGTCGAACCGCCCATGCACAATCCTTCGTGTTCGGCGAGCTCGAAGATGAGCGGCACCGCCTCCTCGTCGGGGATTAAATAGGACTTGTCCACCTTGATGTCTTCGATGATGCGGGTGACCCGCCCAAGCCCGATGCCCTCGGTGATGGAGCCGCCCTCCGACGCCTTGGCTTGTCCATGCGCAAACAAATTGTACATCGCCGCGCCCTTGGGATCGGCGATGCCGATGACGATATCGTTCTTCTTCTCGCGCAAGTAAGTTGCGACGCCGGCAACGGTCCCGCCCGTTCCGATGGCGCAGATGAAGCCGTCTATCTTCCCGCCGGTCTGTTGCCAGATTTCCGGGCCGGTCGAGACGTAATGCGCCTTGCGGTTGTCCAGGTTGTTCCACTGGTCGGCAAATAGCACGCCATTCGGCTCCTTCTCGCGCAGCTGTTCCGCCAGGCGCCGGCCGATGTGCTGATAGTTGTTCGGGTTGGCGTAGGGTACCGCCGGCACCTCAACGAGTTCGGCACCGCAGAGGCGCAACATGTCCTTCTTTTCCTGGCTCTGCGTCTCGGGAATGACGATGAGCGTGCGGTATCCGCGAGCATTGGCCACAAGCGCAAGCCCGATACCGGTGTTGCCTGCGGTCGCTTCGACGATGAGCCCGCCGGGCCTGATCTCCCCGCGCTTCTCTGCCTCAAGGATGATCTGGCGCGCTGGACGGTCCTTCACCGATTGGCCGGGATTCATGAATTCGGCCTTGCCCAGAATCGTGCAACGGGTTGCCGCCGATGCGCGCTTGAGGGTGATCAGCGGCGTGTTGCCGATCGCGGCGACAATGTCTTCGGCGACGCGCATGGGCTGCGACCTGTGGGACTAGTTCGTCGCGTCAACCAAGGTGAGTGTTCCCGGTCCCTCGCCGACGATGACGAGCCAAGTCTCCTCGTCTTTGGCGCCATCCCAATGCACTTGCTTGCCGAAATGGGTGACGAAGCTGCCTGCCGGCATCGCCGCCATATTGTCTTTGTCGACCTTGTTGCCGGTCGCCACCCACCATGTGCCTTTGACCACAGTGATGAAGCGGTCGTTGGGATGGAAGTGCGGCTTGCTGAAATTTCCCGGCTTGAACCGGTTGAAAACCACATAAGGTCCGCTCTTGGTCGGATCGCCATGCAACACGACCTGATTCACGCCCGCGGTGCCTGTCGGGTCGCGCCATTTATATTGGTCCGGCAGGGTGTAGACGACGGCCTTTGGATCGAGGCCGGAGAATTTGCCCACGGTCGGCTCGACCGGGGTGCTGCTTCCGGGTCCCTCGCCGAAGATGAGGAGCGAAGCGTCTTCGTCCTTAGCGCCGTCCCAGTGCACTTCTTTGCCGAAATGAGTCACGAACGTGCCTGTCGGCAACGGCACGCTGTTGTCGGGGTCGAAATTCGCGCCGCTGCCCATCCACCACGTGCCACCGAGCACCGTGATGAAGCGGTCGTTGGGATGGAAATGCGGTCGGCTGAAGTGATTTCCTTTCAGCCATTTGTTTCGTACGAGGTAGAGGCCGGGCTTCGATGGATCACCTACGAGCACTGCGTTCTGGGAGCCGGCCGCGCTCGGCGCACTCCAGCTGATCTGATCCGGCAACTGGTAGACGAGCGCTGCCGGGTTGAGTTCGGCTGCGTAGCTCGGCATCGCCAGCGAGAGAGCAAAATTTGCTCCGAGCAGCAGGCGCCGTGGATGAGCCGACATTCGTACCTCCCGTTCGATTTCCCCGCTGATTGCAAGCATGGTCCCCACGGCTGAGCGGAACCTAGATGACGAGCCTTCCTTCGACAAGCGCGATTGGCCGCGAATGTCAGCTGCTGCTAAAAGCAGATCATGAAACGCAGCAGCGACCGAATTCTCACCACGCATGTCGGCAGCCTGATCCGTCCGCAGCCGTTGCAGGCGTTCCTGCGTGCGAAGCAGGCGGTCAAGACTTTCGATCGGGACGGCTATGAGACATGCCTGAGCGAAAGCGTAGCCGAGATCGTCCGCCGGCAAGCCGAAACCGGCATCGACGTGGTCAGCGACGGCGAATTCGGGAAATCGATCAGTTGGTCGCAATACGCGCTCGAACGCTTGAGCAACTTCGAACGCCGTCCGCTTACGGCTGGGGCTAACCCGTTTCAGCGCGGCACAGATCGCTCGCGCTTCGCCGAGTTCTATGCCGAGCTCGATGCGCGCGAAGAGATCGCGACCAGCGCGGACGCGGTTTGCGTCGGGCCGATCGCGTATACCGGACAGGCCGAGCTCACCCGGGACATCGACAATTTCAAGGCCGCGCTCGCGGCCGTGAAGGTTGAGGAGGCTTTCCTGCCGGTCGCTGCCCCGGCAAGCGTCATTCCAGACCGCAAGAACGAGTACTACCGCAGCGACGAGGAATGCCTCGTCGCGATCGCCGCAGCGATGCGCACCGAATACAAGATGATCGTCGATGCCGGACTCTTGCTACAGCTCGACGACGCACGTACCGCCGTGACCTACGATCGCGTGGTGCCGCCGGCGAGCTTCGGCGATTACCGCAAATGGGTGGCCAGGCACGTGGAGGTGCTCAACCATGCAATCGAGGGCCTGCCGGCCGATCGCATGCGTTATCACGTGTGCTGGGGAAGCTGGCCTGGGCCGCATACCACCGACGTTCCGCTCAAGGATATCGTGGACCTCATCCTCAAGGTGAAGGTCGGTGCTTACGTGATCGAAGGGGCCAATCCTCGCCACGCGCACGAATGGAAGGTATGGCAGGACGTGAAGCTGCCCGAAGGCAAGGTGCTCATCCCAGGCGTGATCAGCCACGCCACCAATGTGGTTGAGCATCCCGAACTGATCGCGCAGCGCATCATCCGCTACGCGAGCCTCGTCGGACGCGAGAATGTGCTCGCTGGAACGGATTGCGGCTTCGCGCAGGGGCCGTTCTATCGGCGGGTCC
>DATNNX010000152.1:0-3583 GCA_035601615.1 Xanthobacteraceae bacterium | reverse complement strand
ACGCCCAGCAACCTGTCAAAAAAGCCGCCTGAAACTGTCCACTATCAAGGGCGCACTCCATAAAGCATGAACAACGGACCCCACATGAGCGCGCTCGCCAACCATGCCTTCATCAAGATGAACGGTCTCGGCAATGAGATCGTGGTGGTCGACATGCGCGGGCAGACTGGAACGATCGGCGCGGCCGAGGCGCGTGCTGCCGCGCAGCCCAGCGGGGCGCCATACGATCAACTTATGACCTTGCACGCGCCGCGCACGCCCGGCACCGATGCCTATGTCCGCATCTATAACAACGACGGCTCGGAAGCGGGCGCCTGCGGCAACGGCATGCGCTGCGTCGCCGAACTGCTGTTCAAGGAAACCGGCAAGCGCGCATTGACATTGGAAACTGCGGCCGGATTGCTGAGCTGCTGGAAGGGCGACCAGCCGCTGGTTTCGACCGTCGACATGGGCAAGCCGCGTTTCGCCTGGAACGAGATCCCGCTCGCCGAGAAATTCGAGGACACCCGAGCCATCGAGCTGCAAATCGGGCCGATCGACAGGCCGATCCTGCATTCGCCGTCCGTCGTCAGCATGGGCAATCCGCACGCGATCTTCTGGGTCGACGACGTCGGCGCCTATGACCTCCGCAAGGTCGGACCGCTATTGGAGAACCATCCGATCTTTCCGGAGCGGGCCAACATTTCGCTCGCGCAGGTGGCTTCCCGCGAGCATCTCGTCGTCCGCACATGGGAGCGTGGCGCCGGCCTCACCAAGGCGTGCGGCTCGGCGGCGTGCGCCTCTGCGGTGGCAGCGGCGCGCCTCGGTCTCGTTGAGCGCACCGTGACCGTGGCGCTGCCTGGCGGCGAGCTGCGTATCGAATGGCGTGCGAGCGACGACCATGTGCTGATGACCGGCCCGGTTGCCTACGAGTACGAGGGCAAATTCGATCGGACGCCATTCCTCGCGAGTGCGAAACCATGAGCGTCGATGTCGTGAGCTTCGGGTGTCGCCTTAATGCCTACGAGGGAGAGGTGATCCGTCGTCAGGCGCAGGCAGCCGGCCTCGTCGATACCGTCGTTGTCAACACATGTGCGGTCACGGCCGAGGCGGTACGGCAGTCCCGCCAGGCGATCCGCAGGCTCAAGCGCCAACGTCCCGCGGCGAGGATCGTGGTCACTGGCTGCGCGGCACAAACCGAACCCGGCACCTTCGCCAAGATGGCGGAAGTCGCATTGGTATTGGGCAATGAGGACAAGGTCAGCGCGCGGACTTGGCGCAACTCTCGCAACCTTTTGGCGGGATCATCCTCTGGTCTCGCCACCGAGGAAAAGGTCGTGGTCAACGATATTATGGCAGTGACGGAGACGGCTGCGCATCTCATCGATGGTCTCGAAGGCCGCGCGCGCGCCTTCGTACAGGTGCAGAACGGCTGTGACCATCGCTGTACCTTCTGTATCATTCCGTACGGCCGCGGCAATTCGCGCTCGGTACCCATGGGCGAGGTGGTCGCTCAAGTGCACAGGCTCTGCGCGCGTGGATATTGCGAAGTCGTTCTCACCGGCGTCGATCTCACGAGCTATGGTGCCAATCTTCCGGGCGCGCCCAAGCTCGGCACGTTGGTGAAGCAGATTTTGAAACACGTGCCGGAGCTCGCACGGCTGCGGCTTTCGTCGATCGATGCAGTCGAAGCCGACCGCGACTTCCTCGATGCATTCGCCAATGACGCGCGGCTGATGCCGCATCTGCATCTCTCGCTACAGGCGGGCGATGATCTCATCCTCAAGCGCATGAAGCGACGCCATCTGCGCGCGGACGCGATCGCGTTTTGTGAAGGGGTGCGGCGGGTGCGCCCGGACGTCGTCTTCGGCGGCGATATCATCGCCGGATTCCCGACCGAGACGGAGGATATGTTTGCTGGCTCGCTCGATCTGGTCGACGCGTGTGGGCTCACGCATTTGCACGTGTTTCCGTTCTCCCCCCGGCCCGGTACCCCCGCTGCGCGGATGCCGCAAATCAAGCGAGATGTCATCAAGGAACGTGCTCGCCGACTGCGCGAAAAAGGCCAAGCGGCGCTGCGCCACCACCTCGGGGCGCAAGTTGGCGCAAGGCGGCAGGTCCTGATCGAATCCGGTGAACTTGGCCGCACCGAGCATTTCACTCGCGCACGCCTTGCGTCGCCGAGGGAGCCGGGCACCATCCTCGATGTCACTGTCACAGGCCACGACGGTGGGCAACTCCTCGCGGCTTAGGATGCGAGACTATTGTTTGGTCGGCTGCTATAGTTCGTTGGTCCTTGCGGAGCCTGATATGTCGGAATTTCGCGATCACATCGTTACCAGCATTGAGGCGCTCGAGCACATCTACGGAGAGCCTTTCGGGCCATCGATCGCCAAAGAGACTGACCGCGTCACGAGCCATTACCGGGCCTTTATCGAGGCGGCGCCGTTTTTCGCGCTGGCCACCGCAGGGCCTGACGGCCTCGATTGCTCCCCGCGCGGTGACGCTCCGGGCTTCGTGCGTGTCCACGACGAGAAGACCGTGCTTATTCCCGATCGGCGCGGCAACAACCGCATCGACAGTTTGCGCAATATCCTTTCCGACCCGCGCGTGGCGCTCCTGTTCCTCATTCCAGGCTGCGGCGAGACCATTCGCGTCAATGGCCGCGCCGCAATCTCGACCGATCCGGTGCTGGCGCAAAGCTTCAGCGTCGATGGCAAGAACCCGCGTGCTGTGCTCATTGTGTCCGTCGAGCGCGTGTTCTATCAGTGCTCGAAGGCAATCGTGCGCTCGAAGCTGTGGGATGCTTCGCGCCACATCGATCGCAAGAGCCTGCCCAGCAACGGCACGATTCTAGCCGAGTTGACCGAGGGCCGCCTCGGCGGCGAGGCGCACGACCGCGCTGCGCCCGAGCGTTTGAAGGCGACGCTCTACTGAGGCATCGGTCGTTTCGGCCTTGCCGCTGCGGGTCATTCGGTAAATGCACCGGCCGACCATCCGCATATCTGCAACAGATCCTGCATGTGCGACGGTACGGGCGCGGTGACGCGGATGGGCGGGCGATTGGTGTAGAGCGGCACAACGATTTGCCGTGAGTGCAGTTGCAGGCCGGGAGCCGCTTTGCGCGGGCCGCTTCCGTAGATGTTATCGCCGATGATCGGCCACCCCATGGCGGCGCAATGCACGCGCAGCTGATGCGTGCGGCCGGTGAGAGGCTCGAGCACAAGCCAGCTGATGCCAATGGTCTGGGCCTCGCCGGGTCCCGGATAGCTGGGCCTGCGTCCCATCACCTTCCACGTGGTGACCGCCGGCTGACCAGCGGGATCGTGCTTCATCCACCAGCCGCGTGCCGCGTCCTTGCGGCCGAGCGGAAGCTCGATGCGGCCCTCGTCCTGTGTCGGCCCGCCCGCGACCACCGCCCAATAGCTTTTTTCGATGCGGCCGCTCTTGAACAGCCGGCCGAGTGCAGCGAGCGCCTTGCGGTGGCGGCCGAGCACAAGGCAACCCGAGGTATCACGATCGAGTCGATGTGCGAGTGCCGGCCGGCGCGGGAGCCCGAATCGCAACGCGTCGAAATAGTCTTCGAGACTCTCGCCGCCTTTCG
>DATNNX010000151.1:0-4436 GCA_035601615.1 Xanthobacteraceae bacterium | reverse complement strand
AAGACGCTGACCGGAGACAAGCGCACCTATCAGATGGACAACGCCAATTCCGACGAGGCCTTGCGCGAGGTCGAACTCGACATCGCCGAAGGCGCGGACATGGTGATGGTGAAGCCCGGCATGCCTTATCTCGACATCGTGCGACGGGTGAAAGACACGTTTGCGATGCCGACCTTCGTCTATCAGGTGTCCGGCGAATACGCGATGATCTCAGCCGCCGCCGGCCACGGCTGGATCGACGGCGAGTGGGCGATGATGGAAAGCCTGCTGGCGTTCAAACGCGCCGGTGCGGATGGGATATTGACGTATTTCGCGGCCAAGGCGGCAGAGAAGTTGAAGATGGAGGGGTGAAGCCCCGCTTGCGGCAACCATCGGCGTCATTGCGAGGAGTAACGCGACGAAGCAATCCATCCTTCTTTGGAGCTATCTATGGATTGCTTCGCGGAGCCTGTCATCGGGCGCGCGTTCGCGCGACCCGTTGGCTCGCAATGACTGTGGCTCCTCTTGCAGCCGTAAACAACCACTCCCATATCCCGCACGGTAACGCACAGCCGAGAGGACTGAGCCATGTCTGACAGCGGTTCCGGCTACCCGGGTGGCGCCTGGCGCAGCGGCAGCGCGGACAATTTTCAACCGCACGCCTTTGACCCCTGGGCGGAGCCCGAATTGTTTCGCGGCGTATTGGTTCGACGGGTGTTTGCTTTCCTGATCGACCTTATCGTGCTGTCGATTCCCGTGGTCGTGGCTTGCGTGTTCATCGCGGTGTTCGGCCTGGTCACGCTCGGCCTCGGCTGGGTACTGTTCTGGCTGGTGTCGCCGGCCTCGGTGATCTGGGCCTTGATTTATTACGGCGCGACGCTCGGCGGTCCGCATTCGGCCACGATCGGCATGCGCGCGATGGATTTGGAAGTGCGCACCTGGTACGGCGCGCCCTGCTATTTCGTCCTTGGGGCCATGCACGCGGTGCTGTTTTGGCTGTCGGTCTCGTTCCTGACGCCGCTCGTTCTCCTGGTCGGGCTTTTCAACAGCCGTCGTCGGCTGTTGCACGACATCATCCTGGGAACCGTGGTTATCAACAGCTCCGCCCGGCCCGAGATGGCGCATCCGGCGCAAACCTTCTGAGACGGGTTAAACCCGCTTTACCCTCATGCAAACCGATTGACCGTCGGCCGCCGCGGCGCGATGCTGGGCCTTGCGCCTTCGGAGGCTTAACGACAACCCGTGACCCAGCACTCACGTGATACCCCGCAATTCTACCTGACCGCGCCCTCGCCCTGCCCGTATCTGCCGGGCCGGCATGAGCGCAAGGTGTTCACGCATCTGGTCGGCGAAAAAGCGGGCGACCTCAACGACCTCCTCACCCATGGCGGCTTCCGGCGCAGCCAGTCGATCGCCTACCGCCCGGCCTGCGATCAATGCCGCGCCTGCGTTTCCGTGCGCGTGATCGCCAACGAATTCCGGCCCTCTCGCAATTTTCGAAAGATTCTCGCCCGCAACGCCGACATCGTCGGCGAGCAACGGAGCGCGGTGCCGACCTCGGAGCAATATTCGGTGTTCCGCGCCTATCTCGATCACCGCCACCGCCATGGCGGCATGGCGGACATGACCGTGCTCGATTACGCGATGATGGTGGAAGACAGCCACGTCGAAACCCGCATCGTCGAGTATCGCCGCCGTGGCGAAGGCAGCGGCATCACCGGGCACGGCGACGAGCTGTTGGCGGTGGCGCTCACCGACGTGCTCAGCGACGGGCTGTCCATGGTGTATTCGTTCTTCGAACCGTCGGAGGAAAACCGCTCGCTCGGCACATTCATGATCCTCGACCATATCGCCCGCGCCCGAAGGCAGGGATTGCCTTACGTCTATCTCGGCTACTGGATCGAAGGCTCGAAGAAGATGGATTACAAAGGCCGCTTCCTGCCGCAGCAACGCCTCGCCCCCTCAGGCTGGCTGCGCATCGATGCGGCGGGCGAAACGGGGAGCGAGCCGCAAGATTGATGGAAGGGGCGAGTAGCGAATAGCGAGTAGCGAATGGAATCCCTATTCGCCATTCCCTATTCACTATTCACCTCCCTCACCCACTCACAAAATCCCACACCAATTTCGCATTCAGCGCGACGATGATCGCCGCGACCGTCGCAGCGAGCACCGTGAGCCAACGCGGTGCCACGAACGGGCCCATTTTGGCGCGGTTCGCCGTGAACATCACGAGCGGCACCACAGCAAAGGGCAGTTGCAGGCTGAGCACCACCTGACTGAGAATCAACAACTGTCCGGTGGCCTTCTCGCCGGCCCAAATCGTCACCACCACCGCCGGCAGAATCGCAATTCCTCGCGTCACCAAGCGCCGCAGCCACGGCGCGATGCGCAAGCGGAGAAAGCCTTCCATCACGATCTGACCCGAGAGCGTCGCCGTGATCGCCGAGTTCAACCCGCAACATAACAGCGCGACGCCAAACAGCGTCGGCGCGATCGTCGAGCCGAGCAGTGGGGCCAAGAACGAATGCGCCTGGTCGAGCTCAGCGACGTCGGTTTGTCCGGCGCGATGAAAGGTTGCGGCCGCCAAAATCAGGATCGAGGCGTTGATGATCAAGGCCAGACAAAGCGCGAAGGTGGAATCGATGGTTGCAAGCTTGATCGCTTCGCGCTTTTCGGCGATGCCCTCGCCGTAACCGCGGGTCTGCACCAACCCGGAATGCAGATAGAGATTGTGCGGCATCACGGTGGCGCCGAGAATCCCGAGCGCCAGATACAACATCTCGCGATTGACGACAATTTCTGAAGTCGGCACGAATCCCCGGATCACCGCGCCCCAATCCGGATCGGCGAGCGCGATCTGCACCGCGAAACACACCGCGATGACGCCAAGCATCGCGACGACAAACGCCTCGATCCAGCGGAATCCAAACGCTTGCAGCGCAAGAACGAGAAACACATCGGCGACGGTGATGACCACGCCGATCTGCAGCGGAATGTGAAACAACAGATTGAGGCCGATCGCGGTGCCGATCACTTCGGCCAGATCGGTCGCGGTGATCGCGATCTCCGCCGACAGCCACAGCGGCCATGAGGCCCAGCGCGGAAAGGAATCGTGGCAGGCCTGCGCGAGGTCGCGCCCCGCGCCGACACCGAGCCGCGCGCACAGCGATTGCAGCACGACCGCCATCACGTTCGACAGCAACGCGATCGTCAGCAGCCCGTAGCCGAACTTGGAACCGCCGGCGAGCGAGGTCGCCCAATTGCCGGGGTCCATATAGCCGACGGCGACGAGATAGCCCGGGCCGAGAAACGCGACCAACTTGCGCCAGAACGGGCCTTGTTTTGCGGTGCGCACCGAGCCGTACATGCCCGCCAGGGAAGGCTCACCCCGCTCCGCACGCCAGCCGAAACCTTCCAGCGGCGGGTTGGGTGCCGCCTGGGCCGGGGAATCGGTGGCTAAACCGGGAGTTCGAGCGTCCATCTCCACAAGATGGGGCATATTCGATCTTATTGCAACTCATTTGCAACTGCATCTGAAAGCAACTTGGTTAGAGCGCCGGCCTGTCACGCCGGAGGTCGCGGGTTTGTCCGCCCATCTCGACGTATCGAGCGGGGCGCGGCGAATGGTAAAGAAAGGTTAATACTTCAGCCCTACGTTCGGCGCTCATGAGCGACCAGGTCATCCGCGGCGCGGCTAAACCGTTCCCGGCGCGGGCGTTAATGCCTTGGCTGGCGGGTGCGGGCATCTATGTCCTGCTGCTGACGCTCGGGCCGCGGCTGCTCAACGATCCTGACAGCTATTCTCATATCGCGGTCGGACGCTGGATCCTCGCGCACAGCGCCGTGCCGGCGATCGACTCGTTCTCCTTTTCCATGTACGGCGCGCCCTGGATCGCTTTCGAATGGCTGTCGGAAGTCATCTACGCGGCAGTGTATATGCTTTCCGATTGGGCCGGAGTCGTGGTGCTGGCGGCGGCCGCGACCGCGCTCGCCGTCGGTCTGTTGACGCGCTTCCTGCTGCGCGAGCTTTCGCCCACACCGGCGCTGCTGATGGTCATAGCGGCGATCGTACTGTTGGCACCGCATGCGCTGGCGCGGCCGCACATACTGACGCTGCCGATCATGGTTGCCTGGGCGGCGGCACTGGTGCGCTGCATGGACCGGCGCGCGCCCCCGCCCTATTGGGCGCTGCCGCTGTTGGTGCTGTGGGCCAATTTGCACGGCAGCGTGGTGCTGGCGCTCGGGCTGATTGGGCCGGCCGTGCTCGAAGCACTGCTAGACGAGAAGCGCAACGAATGGCCGCGCCTGCTGCTGCGCTGGCTGCCGTTCGCAGCCTTGGCGGTCGTAGCGTGCTGCCTGACGCCTTACGGACCGAAATCGCTGCTAATACCGCTCACGACGCTCGGCCTCGGCGAGGCGCTCCATTGGATCGTGGAATGGCGGCCGCAGGACTTCGG
>DATNNX010000150.1:0-2124 GCA_035601615.1 Xanthobacteraceae bacterium | reverse complement strand
TGAATTCGTCGGTATGGCAGATGCCGGTCGCCTTGATCTCGACCAGCACTTCGCCGGTCTTCGGCCCCTGCAGCTGCACGGTTTCTATGGTGAGAGGTGCGCCTGCCTTATGAGCGACCGCCGCGCGAATGTCCATGGTTTGCTCCCCGTTGAATTGAGCATGAATCGGAACACTGCTCACTTATGGAACGCTTGCCGCAGGATGTGCGACGAGTATAGAGTTTTCGCAGAAGCGCTGTGTTGATCGTCACGGACTTTAATGGGAGGGACACATGATGCACGTCATGAAGCATAAGACGATTTCGCTTGCCGTGGCAGCCGCCTTCGCTCTAGGGAGCGCCTCTGCCGCGCACGCGGAGATCGGTTTCAAGGCCGGCGCCTGGGATCTCTCGTTCTCGGGCAACGTGAACGGCTTTGCGACCTGGAATACCTGTGACACTAAATCGGTCGCCGTCAATGGAGGCCTCGCTTGCAATAGACCTAGTCCCGACTCTTCGAAAGAGGCGGCAGTCGAGTCCGGGCTATTGCCGAGCGCGCTGGTCTTCAGCGCCAAGTCGCGCCAGTCGGGCCTCGACATCGGCGTGACGATCGGCTTCTACCCGGGAATTACTAGCTCTTCCACCGGTAAATCAGGCATCGGTAGGTCCAACATCGACGCGCGGCAGAACTTCCTCACCTTCGGCGACAAGAGTTGGGGCACAGTCAAGGTCGGACGCGATATCGGTATCTTCGCATCGGATGCGATCCTCTCCGACATGACCTTGCTCGGCGTCGGCTCGGGCGGCGCCTTCCTGGGCGGCAACACGACCCTCGGCCGCATCGGCGTGGGCTATATCTACACCGACTGGATTCCGCAGATCAGCTATGCCTCGCCGAATTACGGCGGCTTCCAGTATTCAGCCGGCGTGTTCCAGGGCTTGGACGTTGTTCCGTTCTCTGGCGATCCGAGCAGCGCCTCGTTAACGGGGCACGAACAGCCCGGTTTTCAGGCCAAGGCGAGCTACGAATGGGGTGGATCGATCAGCGGCAAGGCGTGGGTGGGCGGCATGAGCCAGCAAGTCAAGGCGCGCACGGGCGATAGTGCGCCCGCAGGCTCGAGCGTTTCGGGGCAGGCTTTCGATATCGGCGCGAAAGTGAACTCGGGCGGCCTCGAAGGCGTGCTCTACGCCTACACCGGCGATGGCGTAGGCACGACGGCCATCGGTTTCGACGCGGCAGCGTCCGTAGGCGGCTCGCTGGCAAAGCGGAAGTCGAAGGGCTGGTACGCGCAGGGTACCTATAAGATGGGGAAGTGGAAGCCGGGTGTTAGTTACGGCGTGAGCAAGCTTGACCTCGCGTCGAACGAATCGAGCCCCAACTTGGTGAAAGAGAACAAATCGCTGGTCCTGGGCCTGTATTACAGCCTCACCCCAAGCCTCAATCTGGTGGCCGAGTATATTCCGACCACGGCCAAGAACCAGGCGGGGGAAGAGGTCAAGGACAAAGTGATTGCCCTGGGCGCGATCCTGTTCTTCTGAAATCGGCATGCAGCAGTAACAACGGCGCCGTTTAGGCGCCGTTTTTTTTGGCCGGCCGCTTGATGTGCAGCCGGTGCATTTTCCGGTAGAGCGTGTTGCGGCCGACGCCGAGCTTGCGCGCGACGTGGCTGATGTTGCCGTGCTCGAGATCCAGCTCCCGGAGCAACGCCTCGCGCTCGGCTCTTCCGAGCGCGTTGAGCGAGTCCGTCTCGGCAAGGGCGGCTCCGCGCTCGGCGGGCCGCGCGCCAAGGCGGTACTCGGACGGCAGGTCAGCCACGTCGAGCTTGTCGCCCGAGCGCCGCGCAATCATGGCGCGCAGCGCGTTGCGCAGCTGCCGTATGTTCCCCCGCCATGGATGCGCGCAGAGCGCGTCGATCAGCTCCTCGCTGAGCGAAACCGAAGGCGTGTCGGCCGTCTCCTGCGCGAAGACGTGCGCGATCAGCGCGCGCTTGTCGGTTCGGTCATCGAGCCGCGGCAGCGTCAGCACCAGCCCCTGCAGCCGATAGAAGAGATCCTCGCGAAACTCGCCGCGGTCGATTTTTTCCTCGAGGCTGGAGGGGCTCGCCGCGATCAGGCGCATTTCACGCTTCTCCAGCACCTGGAGCAG
>DATNNX010000149.1:0-15776 GCA_035601615.1 Xanthobacteraceae bacterium | reverse complement strand
CGAACCCCTGTTTTCGCCGTGAGAGGGCGACGTCCTGGGCCGCTAGACGAAGGGAGCAGGCGAGAAGCCTCGCAAATAGCGCCGATCACCGCCGCGCGCAAGCAAGACGCGGACCAGGAAACAGCGCCTTGAGAGGCGTTGCCCGCGCAGCAGGGCGGTCGCGCCGTTGAGCGCTAATCCAGCTGGAACCGGGTCGCCTTCACGACCGGAGCCCATTGGTGCAATTGCTGCGCGATCACGGCGGCAAAGTCCTGCGGCGACCCGCCCGTCGGTTCGATGCCCGCCTTGATCATGTTGGCGCGGATGTCAGCCGGTTCGAGACCTTCATTCATTTCGCGGTTCAGCGTCGCGACCACGTCTGCGGCAATGCCAGAGGGGCCAAAAAATCCGTAATGCGTGACCGTGGTCAAGCTCGGCAAGCCGCACTCGATCATGGTGGGAACGTTGGGAAGCTCGGCGCTGCGCGCCGGGCTCGTCACCGCGAGCGCCTTGATCTTTCTGTCCCGGATCAAAGGCAGGAGCGTAGCCCCGGCGCCAAAATTCATGTCGACGCGGCCGCCCAGCATGTCCGTGATTGCCTGCGCCCCGCCGCGGTAGGGAATGCTGACGATGTCGGTGCCCGTGGCGATCTTGAATGCCTCGCCGATGAGATGCGGCAGCGTGCCTTGGCCAAAGCCGAAGTTCAGCTTGCCCGGGCTGGCTTTTGCATAGGCGATGAACTCCGCCAGCGTATCCGCCGGCGTTCGCGGCGAGACAACCAGCACGAGCGAGGTGATTCCAACGGCGACAATGGGCACGAAGTCCCCGATCGGATCGTAAGCGATGCCCTGGGCGCGAAACTGGGCAATGACGTGCGTCGGCGTATTCGTGAACAGCAAGGTGTAGCCGTCGGGCGGCGGCGTCATGACGGCTTTCACGCCAACGAGCGTGCCCGCGCCGGGCCGGTTGTCGACAACGACGGTCTGTTTCAGCCGCACGGAAAGGATCGGCGCAGCGACCCTGGCGAATACATCATTGGGAGATCCAGGTGTGTACGGCAGGATGATCTTGATCGGCCTGTCCGGATAGGAGGACTGGGCGCGGCCAGATCCGGTGACAGCCACGGCCAGTCCGGCCGTCATCATTCCGGACAACAGACCTCGTCTCGTCATCATGTGAGAACGCATTCAGGTGAAGTGGACTCAGCGCGAGCGGCGAACTCGGTCTCTACCCTCCCCCTTGTGGGGAGGGTCGGCGCGAAGCACCGGGGTGGGGGTCGTGTGGTGATCCGCTGAAGGACCCCCACCCCCAACCCCTCCCCACAAGGGGGAGGGGAGCACACCGAGTGCGTGCCGTGATTATGCATCCTGCGCAAATGAGAATGGTCTAGTCGCCACGCCATATGACCGGCGATCACGGCTCGGTCGCGAACTTGAGCCGCCCCATCGGCTTGAGCGTCTTGGCGTCGAAGGTGCGGATCTCGATCGCGCCGCCGACGTCGAGCGTCACCACGATGCGGTCCTCGCCGAGCGCGGTTGAAACGACGCGCGCGCCTTTCGGCAACAGCGCGGTCACCTCGGCCGGCGTGCTTCCCTCGGCCCTGAAAACGCGATAGCCGATGACGCCGATCACGGCGGCGATTGCAAGCCCCGTGGTGGCGGCCGAGATCAGCATCAGCCAGCGCACCTTGGCGACGATGTGCGCGGCCGCGGGATCGAGTTCATCCTCCGCCGACGGATTGCTCATGGCCGTGATGCAGCGCCGCAGCAGACTGGTGGTCGCCGCCGAGGAGGACGGCGAGCGGCTCGACCGCGTGCTGGCGCAGCGCGTGGCCGAGCTGTCGCGCTCGCGCCACAAGGCGCTAATTCTCGCGGGTCGCGTCGCGATCGACGGCGCCACGATCCGCGATCCCGGCCATCGCGTCAACGCCGGCGCGCGCATCGTGCTCGATCTTCCGCCCGCCGCGGACGCCGCCATCGCGCCCGAGACTGTGCCGCTCAACATCGTGTTCGAGGACGGCGAGATGATCGTGATCGACAAGCCGGCGGGGCTCGTCGTGCATCCCGCCGCCGGCAACTGGAGCGGCACGCTGGCCAACGCGCTGCTCGCCCATTGCGGCGCAAGCCTATCCGGCGTCGGCGGCGTCAAGCGGCCCGGCATCGTGCACCGCCTCGACAAGGATACGAGCGGCCTCATCGTGGTGGCCAAGACCGAGCGCGCGCACCGCGCGCTGAGCGCCCAATTCGCCGCAGCCGGCCGCGCCAAGGCGCTGCGCCGCGGCTATCTCGCCTTCGTGTGGGGGGTGCCCGAGCGCCCGCGCGGCACCATCGACAAGCCGATCGGCCGCCACCCGCGCCTGCGCGAGAAGATGGCGGTGCGCGCGGGCGGACGCGCGGCGGTGACCCATTGGGAGCTGCTCGAACGCTATGTCGGCCGCGACGGCGCGCCGGTCGCGAGCCTCCTCGCCTGCCGGCTCGAGAGCGGGCGCACGCACCAGATCCGCGTCCACCTGGCCGCGATCGGACACCCACTCCTGGGGGACGAAGTCTACGGCGGCGGTTTCAAGACGAAGGCGAATCAGCTGGGCGAGGAGGCCCGAGCGGCGCTGGAAGCCCTTGGCAGACAGGCACTTCATGCCTATCTACTGGCTGTCGAACACCCATCGCAGGGCACGAATCTGGAGTTCCGCTCGGAACTGCCGGACGATCTCTTACGTTTACGCCGGAGCCTCGGTGCGCAGGGCGCAACGGCCTGAGACAAAAGGTCAGGCCGGATCAAGGACTTAGGTGTATACGAAGGGGTCACGGCGACGTGACGCCGAGTTAACTGTCATTCGTACCCCTTGTCCTGTAATGTTGCACCCGCGATCAAGACCTTCGCGGTCGCAGCATGGACGAACACCGCCGGCTCGGGGAGCGGCGGTGGGCTCCGCCTGCCGGTGCACCGGGGGCAAACTTTGGAGGGCGCTATATATGGCCCGTACTGCGGCATTGCCCATTTTAACGGCCGAAAACGGCCTGACCCGCTATCTCGAAGAGATCCGGCGGTTCCCGATGCTGGAACCGCAGGACGAATTCATCTTGGCCAAGCGCTGGCGCGAGCACGGCGATCGTGACGCAGCGCACAAGCTCGTCACCAGCCATCTGCGCCTGGTGGCAAAAATCGCCATGGGCTACCGCGGCTATGGCCTGCCGATTTCCGAAGTGATTTCCGAGGGCAATGTCGGGCTGATGCAGGCGGTCAAACGCTTCGAACCGGACAAGGGCTTCCGGCTCGCGACCTATGCCATGTGGTGGATCAAGGCGGCGATCCAGGAATACATCCTGCGCTCGTGGTCACTGGTGAAGATGGGCACCACCGCCAACCAGAAGAAGCTGTTCTTCAACCTGCGCAAGGCCAAGAGCAAAATCTCCGCGCTCGAAGAGGGCGATATGCGCCCCGACCAGGTCAAGCTCATCGCCAAACGGCTGGGCGTGACCGAGCAGGACGTGGTCGACATGAACCGCCGGCTCGGCGGCGATGTGTCGCTCAACGCCCCGATCCGGGACGACGGCGATTCCGGCGAATGGCAGGATTGGCTCGTCGACGAGGTCTCCGATCAGGAGGAGCGGCTGGTCGCGGACGAGGAATCGGATAACCGCAAAAAGGCGCTCGGCGAAGCGCTCACGGTGCTCAACGACCGCGAGCGGCGCATCTTCGAGGCGCGCCGCCTCGCCGACGATCCGATCACGCTCGAGGATCTGGCCGCGGAGTTCGGCGTTTCGCGCGAGCGCGTGCGCCAGATCGAGGTGCGCGCGTTCGAGAAGGTGCAGCGGGCGGTGAAGAACCGCATCGCCGCGATCGAGAGCCGCCCGAGCGCGCCCGCGCTGCACGCGCATTGATTTCAGGCCTAAGGGCGCAACCCTTTCAATTCGTCATTCCGGCCGAGCCGCGATAGCGGCGAGGGCCGGAATCCATAATCACCAGCAGTGGTTATGGATTCCGGGCTCGCGGGCTTCGCCCGCGCCCCGGAATGACAGCCAGAATTTACCCGTTTTGGTATTCGTCGCGCGAATCTGGCAGCTACTGCTTCCAGGCCTTGAAGGCGTCGGCGAAGACGCGCTCGCCGGGCGTGCCTTTTTCCAAAGCGAGGATGGCGCGGCGGTTGTTGTTGTAGACGACCGGGATGTCGAACCAGCTGCGCTCCTTGAGCATTTGTAGATTGCGATCCTTGTCGGCATCGACGTTCGAGAGCCCGATGAGATAGAAGCCGGGCGTTACCTTCACCGCGAGGCCGGCGAGCGGCGTGCCGCGCGTCTGCTCGGCTTGCTTCATGAGGATGCCGGGAACGTTGGATATGCCGCCCGAGGGGAAATCCGGCGGCACCTTGAACATGATCTCCACCGTGTGGGTGGCGGGCAACCCCTTGTCGGTGTTGCGGCGGAGCGACCAGGTCATGGCAAGCTTGCGCTCGGGCACCTCGACGTCGGCGCGAATGGCGAGCTCCGGCGGCTGTCCCGGACCGGGCGTCACGGTCTCGGTGCGCCAGATCGCCGAACCGACGAAGCGCTTGCCGTTGGGATCGGCGGGGTCCTCTTCGTAGAGCACGACCTTCTGCGCCGCCGACACGCCCGCTTGCGTGCTCGGCGCGGGCGTCGCCGGAGTCTGCGGGCTGCCGGGCTCGATGCGGTCGGTGATTTTCGGGCGCGCTGCGGCGGGCGGCTGGCCCTCGCGCGCGACCTCGGTTGTCGCCGGGGCGCGGAAGGAGCGGTAGAGCGCGACCATGTTGGGCCACTGCCAGACGCCGACCCCGGCGAGCACCACAACGGCGAGCGCGGCGGCCAGAGGCTTGATCAGCCTGGCGTAGGAGCGGCGCGGCGCGACCTCCTCATCCGACTCGTCGTATTCGTAGGCATACTCCTCGTCCATCGCATCGTGGGCGGCGTGCCGGTCGGGAGCCGGCGGACGCGAATCGTCGACCGCAAACGGCGACTCCAGCATCGGTTGCGAGAGTTGCTCCGCCCGAGAGCGCTCCTCGTGCGGCTCGAACACCCGCGCTTCTTGCTCGTGCGGCTCGAAGCGCGGCGGGGAAGGCTCGAACGCCACGCGCTCGCCCCCGCGCTGCGGACCACGCGCGAAACCGGGCGGCGGCGGGAACACGCCGTCATCCGCCCGCTCGGGCTTTTCCGCTCGCGCGACCGGCTCCTCGGCCTTGGCGCGATCTCGGCGCACCCAGGCGAACAGCGAGCGCCGCTCTGACGCCGCGCGGCGCGCGGTTTCGCCCATGGGGATCGGCTGCGGCTCCGCCGGGAAGGGCCGCTCGAAGATCGAGTCGGCTTCCTCCGCCTCGGGGATGCTGGGCGGCGATGCCGCCGCGCGCGGCGGCTGCGGCGGCGCTGCCGGCTCCGGCGCAGCGGCGGGCGCTGGCGGATGGATGTAGCGCTGGCTCTCCTGCGCCGGCGCAGGTTCTGCGGGACGGGATTCCGGGATCCGCGGTTTCGGCGCCTCCCATTGCCGGGATTGGCGCAGCTTTGCCGCCGGCATCTGGCGCGTCGCTTCCACGAACTGCCGGGCCGATTCCGCCTCCACCTTGCGGATCGATTCCTCGAGCGCGAGGCGCTCGCGCGTAATATCGGACTCGTCAAGCGCCGGCGTCACCCCGCGCAGCTGCGCGAGCAAGGCCGCGCGCGCGCGGTCGTAGATGACGCGGCGGTTCTCGCCGCTGTTCTTTTCGAGCGCGCCGACCGCGCGGGAGATGAGGGGATGATAGTCGGCCATCGGAGTACTCGCCTTGTGCTCGGCTTCTTAAGCCTCGAACGGATTTTGCATCAGGATCGTGTCTTCGCGCTCGGGACTCGTCGATAACAGCGTGACCGGGCAGCCGACCAGTTCCTCGATGCGGCGCACGTATTTGATCGCCTGCGCCGGCAACTGCGCCCAGGACCGCGCGCGGGCGGTCTTGGCCTGCCAGCCCTCGACGGTCTCGTAGATCGGTTCGACCTTGGCCTGGGCATGCTCGCTCGCCGGAAGATAGTCGATCTCCCGACCGTCGAGGCGGTATCCCACACAAACCTTAAGGTCTCTCAAACCATCCAGGATGTCGAGCTTGGTCAGCGCCAACCCGTTGATCCCGCCGGTGCGTACCGTCTGGCGCACGAGCACGGCGTCGAACCAGCCGCAGCGCCGCGGCCGTCCGGTCACGGTGCCGAATTCGCGGCCGCGTTCCCCGATCAGGCGGCCGATCTCGTTGTCCTGCTCGGTCGGGAACGGGCCTTCGCCCACGCGCGTCGTGTAGGCCTTGCAGATGCCAAGCACGTAGCCGATCGCCGCCGGCCCCAGTCCCGAGCCGGTCGCCGCTTGGGCAGCAACCGTATTGGAGGAGGTTACGAACGGGTAAGTGCCGTGGTCGATGTCGAGCAGCGCGCCCTGCGCGCCTTCGAACAAGATGCGCTTGCCCTCGCGGCGCTTCTGGTCGAGCAGCGACCACACCGAATCGACGTAAGGCAAGACGCGCGGCGCGACGCTCTCGAGATACTCCCGCACGGCGTCAACGCCGATCTCTTTGAGCGCGAGCCCCCGCCGCAATGCGTTGTGATGGGCCAAGAGGCGCTCGATCTTGCGCCCGAGCGCCAGCGGATCGGCGAGATCCAGGACGCGGATGGCGCGCCGGCCGACCTTGTCCTCATAGGCGGGGCCGATGCCGCGCCGGGTCGTGCCCACGCGCGTGAGCGTGCCTCCGGATTCGCGGATCGCGTCGAGCTCCTGGTGCAGCGGCAGGATCAGCGTCGCATTCTCGGCGATGCGCAGTGTGTCGGGCGTGACGTCGACCCCCTGCCCCTTGAGCCGGTCGATCTCCTCAAGAAGCGCGCGCGGATCGATCACGACGCCGTTGCCGATCACGGACAGCTTCCCCGGCCGCACGACGCCCGACGGCAGCAGCGACAGCTTGTAGGTGGTTCCGTCGATGACCAAGGTGTGACCCGCATTATGCCCCCCCTGAAACCGAACCACGATGTCGGCTTGCTCGGACAGCCAGTCGACGATTTTGCCTTTCCCCTCGTCCCCCCACTGGGACCCAACCACGACCACATTGGCCATGAGGCGGCTTTCCTCCGCGCCGACGGCGCCCGGAATTATCTCGCAGCGACAAAGGTTTGCCCGGCATTTTCCCCCTCACGGGACAGGGCACCCTTCCAGGCAAGCCGACGCGGCCGCGACGGAAGAAGCCGTCCGCAGCCCAACTGCCTGATTTTTCGGGTCTTATTTCACCCCTTGCCGTCGCCGCGCTCAGCACAGCGGACAATTTCGCTCTCTCCAAGGCAATCTCGCGGCAACATCGCGGCGGCGGCGATTCTGCTCTGCCGCCGTCGCGCTGCCGGCGGGGCGGCGGGAGCGCGCCGCGCTGCGCCATCAAAGCGTAGGGTGGGCAAAGGCGCGCTGCTCGGTCCCTCCGCGTGGCGGACGCTGCGCCGCTGGGGGCCGCCGGTCGCGCCCACAAAGAACAAACAATCGAGCCCCCCGTGTGAGCCAGCTCACATCGCCAGACGCCGTTGTCTCCCATGCTTGGGCGTCCCATGAGCTGGAGGGAGTCATGGAAAGCAGGACGGAAGTCGCCCATTACACCGCGACGATGACGCGCGAGCTCTGCCGGTTGTGCCGGAAGGTCGAGCTGGACGACCTCGCCTATCTCTTGGAGGTCGCGGCGGCTGAGGCAGCGAAGGTCAAGGGGGGCAACGGCGCGAGGCATGACGCCACGCTGCACGCGCAAAGCGGATAGCGCCACCTTTCAAAATTTCAACGGGCGGGCCTGCTGCACCTGCGGCAGCGCGCGCACGGCCGCGAGCACTTGCGGGGGCAAGTCGCCGTCGATCTCGATCAGGGCAACCGCGTTGCCGCCGGGCGCGTCGCGGCCGACGTGAAAGGTCGCGATGTTGATGCCAGCCTCGCCCAGCGTCGAGGAGAAACGCCCGATGAAACCGGGCTTGTCCAGGTTGGTGATGTAGATCATCGAGCGGCCGAACTCGGCGTCCATGCGGATGCCTTTGATGTTGACGATGCGCGGGCGGCCATCGGCGAATACGGTGCCCGATACGGAGCGCGTCTGCCGCTCGGTGACCACGGTCAGGGTGATCAGGTTGCCGTAGTCGCTGTCCGCCGCGCGCGTCATCTCCTCGATGACGATGCCACGCTCCTTGGCGACCATCGGCGCGGAGACGACGTTGACCTCTTGCAGCATCGGCCGCAACAGCCCGGCGATCGCGGCCGAGGTCAAGGCCTTGGTGTTCATGCCGGCGACATCGCCTTCATAGGTGAGCTGCGCCTTGAGGATGCCGGTCTCGGTGAGCTGGCCGGCAAACGAGCCGAGCTTTTCCGCGAGATCGATGAACGGCCGCAGCCGCGGCGCTTCCTCGGCGGTGATGGAGGGGAAGTTGACCGCGTTGGAGATGGCGCCGCGCAGCAGGTAGTCCGACATCTGCTCGGCGATCTGCAGCGCGACGTTTTCCTGCGCCTCGGTGGTGGCGGCGCCGAGATGCGGCGTGCACACCACGTTGGGATGGCCGAACAGCGGATTGCTGGTCGCCGGCTCCTCGGTGAACACGTCGAAGGCGGCGCCGGCGACATGGCCGGAATTAAGCGCGACACGCAACGCGTCCTCGTCGACGAGCCCGCCGCGCGCGCAATTGATGATGCGCACGCCTTTCTTCATGGCGGCGATCGCCTTGGCGTCGATGAGGCCTTTCGTCTTCTCAGTCAGCGGCGTGTGCAAAGTCACGAAGTCGGCGCGTCGGAGCAGCTCGGGCAGATCGACCTTGTCCACGCCGAGCTCCGCCGCATGCTCGGGGGAGAGGAAGGGATCGTAAGCGATCACCTTCATTCTCAACCCGGTCGCGCGATTGGCCACGATCGAGCCGACATTGCCGCAGCCGATGACGCCGAGCGTCTTGTTCGTGATCTCCACCCCCATGAAGCGGTTCTTTTCCCACTTGCCCGCCTGCGTGGAGGCGTCCGCCTGCGGGATCTGCCGCGCCAGCGCGAGCATCAACGTGATCGCGTGCTCGGCGGTCGTGATCGAATTGCCGGACGGCGTGTTCATCACGATGACGCCCTTGGCGGTGGCGGCGGGAATATCGACGTTGTCGACGCCGATGCCGGCGCGGCCGATCACCTTGAGGCGCTTTGCCTGCTCCAGAACCTTGGGCGTGACTTTGGTGGCGGAGCGAATGGCCAGCCCATCGAAATCGCCGATGCGCTGGGCGAGGGCGTCCTTGTCGGCGCCGAGCTTCGGCTGGAAATCGACCTCGACGCCGCGATCCTTGAAGATCTGCACGGCGGCGGGAGAGAGCGCATCGGAAATGAGAACTTTGGGGGACATGGCTGCTTCGCTCTTGTTGCAGTTATCGGCCGCGCAAGCGGCGATCCGGACTCAGCAGTATTTGCGATCAGAGTGCTTGCCGGACGCGCTGCGTCCAGCCGGGCACGACAGACCTCGAAGGATGAAGATCATCACGCCGCCTTCGGCAGCGCCTCCTTGCTCTCGGCGAAGGCCCAGTCGAGCCACAGCGTGAGCGCCTCGACATCCGCGCGCTCGACCGTCGAGCCGCACCAGATGCGCAGGCCCGGCGGCGCGTCGCGGTAAGCGTCGATGTCGTAGGCGACGCCCTCCTTCTCGAGCGCCGCGGCGATGCTTTTGACGAACGCCGCCTGCGCGTCGGCGGAAAGCTTTGCCACCGACGGATCGACGACCCGCAGGCATACCGAGGTGTTGGATCGCAGCACCGGATCGCGCGCGAGAAATTCGATCCACGGCGTCACCGCCACCCAGTCGGCGATCGCCTTGGCGTTGGCGTCCGCGCGCGCCATCAACGCCTTGAGCCCGCCGATCGATTTCGCCCAGGCCAGCGTGTCGAGATAATCTTCGACGCACAGCATCGACGGCGTGTTGATGGTCTCGCCTTCGAAGATGGCTTGGTTGAGCTTGCTGCCCTTGGTGAGACGAAAGATTTTGGGCAACGGCCGCGGCGGCGTAAAACTTTCTAAGCGCTCGACCGCGCGTGGCGAGAGGATCAGCATGCCGTGCGCCCCCTCGCCCCCGAGCGCCTTCTGCCAGGAGAAGGTGACGACGTCGAGCTTGGGCCAATCGAGCGCCTGCGCGAAGCAGGCGGAGGTGGCGTCACAGATGGCGAGGCCTTGCCGATCGGCGGCGATCCAGTCGGCGTTCGGCAGGCGCACGCCCGAGGTGGTGCCGTTCCAGGTGAAGACCACGTCGGATGCCGGATCGATCTTGGCAAGATCGGGAAGCTCGCCGTAAGGTGCCTTGAGCACCGTCACGTTTTGAAGTTTGAGCTCCTTGGTGACATCGGTGACCCAGCCTTCGCCGAACGATTCCCACGCGAGCATGGTGACCGGCCGCGCGCCGAGCATCGACCAAAGCGCCATCTCGACCGCGCCGGTGTCGGAAGCCGGCACGATGCCGATGCGGTAATTGGCGGGGACTTCCAGCACCTCGCGCGTCAGCTCGATCGCACGCTTGAGCTTGGCTTTGCCGATTTTCGAGCGGTGCGAGCGTCCGAGAAGTGCGTCGGTGAGGGCCGAGAGGCTCCAGCCGGGACGTTTGGCGCAGGGACCGGAGGAGAAGTGCGGAACGAGCGGCCGCAGGGCGGGCTTCGCTTGGCTCATGATCTACCCTTCCAGATAGGCGCCCCTCGGTGGGGAGGGGTGTCCCGCGGGCGGACATAAGGAAGGAGCGAAGGCGCGTCAAGCGGCCACTGCGTGCCTCACGGGACGTTCCGACGCGGGCGAGAAGCCCGTCACTCCGCGTGGTCGTCGTCGGTTTTGCCGATGTGGTGCTGAGCATAGAGCTCGAGGCCCAGCTTGGCGACGAGATCGAGCTGCGTCTCGAGATAATCGATGTGCTCTTCCTCGTCGTGCATGAGCTCCTCGAACAGATCGCGGGTGACGTAATCCTTGACGGCGTGGCAATGCGTCGCGGCTTCCTGGTAGAGCGCGCGCGCCGACATCTCCGCCGCGAGATCGCAGTCGAGCACTTCCTTGACGTTCTGGCCGATGCGAAGCGGATCGATCACCTGCATGTTGGGAAAGCCGTCGAGGAAGATGATGCGCTCCACGATTTTGTCGGCATGCTGCATCTCCTCGATCGATTCCTGGCGCCATTTCTTGGCGAGCGCCCGATAACCCCAATTGTCCAGCAGCCGGTAATGCAGCCAGTACTGGTTGATCGCGGCAAGCTCGTGCCGCAGACCGCGGTTGAGATACTCGATGACTCTTGCGTCGCCTTGCATGGTGATCCCTCAAAGCGGTCGCGATTTACGATGCGCGGTTGACGATGCCCCTAAAGTGGGTCGCACGACAAGCGCAGATCGCGGATGGCAGCGCAAATCCGGGAGGAACTAGTCGCAGCCGGCAGGGCAACAGGCCGCCGTGGTCGCTTCGTCCATGATCGCGCGGATGGTGCGCGCGCAGCGGCCGCACTGCGGGTTGCAGCCGAGGCAGCCGTAGACTTGGCTCGCCGTCCGCGGCGCTTCGCCCGCACCGAGCGCCGCGCGCACGTCGCGGTCGCTCAACACGTTGCAGGAGCAGACGATCATGGGAGTTGGGCGTTCCGGAGCAGTTGGTTTCCTTGGCAACTGTCGATATACGAGCGCGACCGGCCAGGCAAAACAAAAATCCCGATTTGTAGCTATTCCAATGTAGGGTTCGGCACAGGCCCTGACATCGGCGGGCGCGCGTCTTTTCAACGCCGCAGCAATTTTCACCAGATTACAGCAATAACTCGGAAGTCCGCGGCCGGCGCGAGGCAGACGCCGCTCACGCCGCCCTGGTCAATGCGTCGACGATGCCGTCGACGACCTCCTCGACGAGCACCTTGTCGTCCCCTTCGCCCATGACGCGGATCACCGGCTCGGTGCCCGATGAGCGCACGATCAGCCGCCCATGGCCGTCGAGACGGGCCTGCGCATCCGCGATGGCGCTGCGCACCTTGGCATTCTCCAGCGGCTTGCCGCTCGCGTAGCGCACGTTCTTGAGAATTTGCGGCAGCGGATCGAAGCGATGGCAGACCTTGGACACCGGTTGGTCCTGCTTTTTGACGACGGCCAGCACCTGGAGCGCGGTCAGCAAGCCGTCGCCGGTGGTCGTGTAATCGGACAGGATGATGTGGCCCGACGACTCGCCGCCGACGTTGAAGCCGTCGGTGCGCATCTGCTCGAGCACATAGCGGTCGCCGACCGGCGTGCGCGCGAGCGAAATGCCCAAGCTGCCGAGATAGCGCTCGAGCCCGAGATTGGACATGATGGTGGCGACGATGCCGGGCTTGGCGAGACGGCCGTCCGCCTGCCAGCTCTCTGCAATCACCGCCAGCAGCTGGTCGCCGTCGATGAGGTGCCCGCGCTCGTCCGCGATGAGCACGCGGTCGCCGTCGCCGTCGAGCGCGATGCCGATATCGGCGCGCATCTCCTTCACCTTCTGGCAAAGCGCCGCCGGCTCGGTCGAGCCGCATTCGCGATTGATGTTGAAGCCGTCGGGCTCGACCCCCATGGCGATCACCTCGGCCCCGAGCTCCCACAGCGCCTGCGGCGCAACCCTATAGGCCGCGCCGTTGGCGCAATCGACCACCACGCGCAGGCCATCGAGCGACAGGTTGCGCGGCAGCGTCCGCTTGGCGAACTCGACGTAGCGGCCCTGCCCGTCGTCGATGCGCCGGGCGCGGCCGAGATCCGCACTCTTCGCCAGCATCTTGACGAGGTTGGTGTCGACGAGTTCTTCGATCTTGTGCTCGACCTCGTCGGAGAGCTTGAAGCCGTCGGGTCCGAACAGCTTGATGCCGTTGTCGTCGTAAGGGTTGTGCGAGGCGGAGATCATCACGCCGAGATCGGCGCGCATGGAGCGCGTGAGCATGGCCACCGCGGGCGTGGGCATCGGGCCGGTCTGGAACACATCCATGCCGACCGAAGTGAAGCCGGCCACCAGCGCGGTTTCGATCATGTAGCCGGAGAGGCGCGTATCCTTGCCGATGAGCACGCGGTGACGATACTCGCCGCGGCGGAAGATCAGCGCCGCCGCCTGCCCGACCCTGAGCGCCAATTCCGGGGTGATCGTTCCGTTGGCACGGCCGCGGATGCCATCGGTACCGAAATATTTTCGAGCCATGTTTCCCCGCACCCGCGAGCGCCGATGTTTCAATACGGATGATAGGTCAATTGCCCGAAATGTTCAAAACAAAGGCGCCTCTATCTGGGCATATGGATAAAGGCCGCGTCCGCGAAAGGCGCGCGGATCGTAAGCGACTGGATTCGTTATTCTCTCGTCTTCTGGCGGCGACTGGGCACGGGCTGCGTCACGTTGACCGGATCGGAGACGGGAAAGCTGTCCTCGAGACCCTGCTCCAACGAGCGCTCGAGCTTGCGTTTACGCGCCTCCTCGCGGTTGCGCTTGGATTTCTCCTCCTCGAGTTCGTCCTCCACGACGCGCTGTTTCGGAACTGCCATGCCTGGCGCGCTCAGGCGCTCCTTCGCACAAATAACGCGCTGGCGGGGACCGGCGTTCCCGGACCAGTCTGCTGGCTGACCGACCACTGATTCCTGCGACCTGGTCGTGCTAAGAAGCGCCTCATGCGGACCATGACCTGCATCGAGGATCTGCGGCAGGCGGCGCGCCGCAAGGTCCCGCGCGCCTTCTTCGAGTACGCCGAGGCCGGCTCCTACTCGCAGGAGACGCTGCGCGCCAATCGCGAAGATCTCGAGCGCATCAAGCTGCGTCAGCGCGTGCTCATCGATGTCTCGCAACGCGACCTCACCACCACCATCATGGGCGAGCGCGTTGCGCTGCCGTTGGCGCTCGCGCCGATCGGGCTTTGCGGCATGCAATATGGCGACGGCGAAATTCTCGCCTGCCGAGCGGCGCAGGCGGCCGGCATCCCGTTCACGCTCTCGACCATGTCGGTGTGCTCGATCGAGGACGTGGCGCAAGCGGTCGGCAAGCCGTTCTGGTTTCAGCTCTACATGATGAAGGACCGCGGCTTCATGCGCGCGCTGATCGAGCGCGCCGCGGCGGCAAAATGCAGCGCGCTGGTGCTGACGGTCGACCTGCAGGTGCTCGGCCAGCGCCATTGCGACGTGCGTAACGGCTTGAGCGTGCCGCCGCAGATCAAATTGGCGAGCGTCATCGATATGGCAACCAAACCGGCGTGGGTGCTCTCCATCCTGCGCGGCAAGCGCAAGACTTTTGGCAATATCGCCGGCCATGTGCGCGGCATGGAAAATGTCACTTCGCTGGCGCAGTGGACCGCCAGCCAATTCGATCCGGCATTGAGCTGGAAGGACGTCGAGTGGATACGAAGCCTCTGGCGGGGCAAGCTCATTCTCAAAGGCATCCTCGACGTCGAGGATGCGCGCACGGCCGCAAAGACCGGCGCCGGCGCGCTCGTCGTCTCCAATCACGGCGGGCGGCAGCTCGATGGCGCACCCTCCTCGATCTCGGCGTTGCCAAAGGTGGTGGATGCGGTGGGCGACGTGATCGAGGTCATGGTCGACGGCGGCATCCGCTCCGGCCAAGACGTGGTGCGCGCGCTCGGCTGCGGCGCGCGCGCGTGCATGATCGGACGCTCCTACGTCTATGGCCTCGGCGCCGGCGGCGAGGCGGGCGTAAGCGCGGCGATCGACATTCTCGGGCGCGAGCTCGATGTGACCATGGCGTTGTGCGGGGTGAAGAGCGTGCGCGAGATCGACCGCAGCGTCATTGCGCAGGCGTGAACGGTCGGAGGCGGGCGCGCACGATCGTCGCGCTTCTCGGGAAGCTCGCCCTTGGCGGTGAGGCCGGGAAGACCTGGATTTTCAATGGCTTATGTGTTCGCTTGACGCCGCCGCCAAGCTCGGGAATCAATAGAACAAATCATGAACAATGGGATCATGGCCGCGACCCTACAATCTTCTCCTGCCAAGGAACCGGCAGTGCGCATGGAGGAGTTGCGCCGGCAACTTGCCGCGCTGGAGGCGGCAGCCGCGGGCAAATGCGGCGTGCTGCTCGCGCTCGGCAATCCGGCAATCGACGGCGCGCTCGGCGGCGGGCTTGGCTGCGGCGCCTTGCATGAGATTGCCGCCGTGCGCGAGGCGGACGTCGCCGCCGCCAGCGGTTTTGCGCTGGCGCTTGCCGTGCGCAGAGCAGCGCGCCGAGGAGGGCCGATCGGCAATTCATGGGACGCGCGCAACGACGCGAGAGTCCCCTCGACCGTGCTTTGGATCGCCGAGGATCTCTTGCTCGCCGAGAATGGCGCGCTTTATGGCCCGGGTCTCGAGGCGATCGGGATTGCTCCCGAGCGGTTGATCACGGTCGCCGCTGTACGCGGGCGCGACGTGCTGTGGGCGATGGAGGAAGCGCTGCGCTGCCGCGCCGTCGGGATGGTGATCGGCGAAATGCGCCCGCGCGGCATCGATCAGGTGGCGACGCGGCGGCTTGCGCTCGCCGCCGCCGCCGGCAACGCGCTCGGCCTGATCCTGTACAGCGCGCCGGACGAGACGCCTTCCGCCGCCGTCACGCGCTGGAGCATCGGCGCGGCTCGCGATGCCGAGCGATGTCACAGCTTCGGTCCGCCACGCTTCCTCGCGCGTCTTCTTCGCAACCGTCGTGGCCCTCTCGGAACATGGATCGTGGAGTGGAACAGTGTGGAGCAGCGTTTCGAGCTCGCAACGCATTCTGAGCCTGTGGCTGGAGCGGCTTTCGACCGACCGCATCGCACGGCAGTGGCGTGACGCGTCGCCCTCTTCACCTCTCCCCGCAAGCGGGGAGAGTCCCCTCGTCGTCTT
>DATNNX010000148.1:0-2526 GCA_035601615.1 Xanthobacteraceae bacterium | reverse complement strand
CTTTGCTGCCAACTTCGCTTGTTTTACAGGTGATTCTCATCCCGTCTTTGGTTGACATCGCGATCATCTCTTGCCAGTGCGGGAATGCCGGACCGACTGAGCACCTTTAGCTTTTCATGTTTAACCGTTGGTAAACACGCGCCGACGCACATCATTCGGCTAGGCGAGAAACTGTGATTGGAAAAATCTTCCGGCCCACCCGGCACCAAGAAGTTCGAGATCGGCGCCAGTGATCTCCAACACCATCACCTTCAACTGTAAGCGTCCGGTATTCTACCGGTATTCGCCGGATCGGGGTGAGCGCCGTCAGGTGTCTGGCTTCCAGTTCCATGGCAGCAGCTGGTCGATCCGGTTGATCGGATGATCGGGGATGCGGGTGAGCACGTCGCGCAGATAGGCCTCGGGGTCGACGCCGTTGAGCTTGGCGGTCTCGACGATGGTGTACATGGCTGCGGCACGCATCCCGCCGCTGTCTGAGCCGGCAAACAGGTAATTCTTCCGACCCAAGGCCAGAGGCCGCATCGCGCGCTCGGCCGCATTGTTTGATATCTCCAGCCGGCCGTCGGTGGTGTAGCGGGCGAGCGCTGTCCATCGCGATAGCGCGTAGCGGATTGCTCGTGCGAGCGTGCTCTTGCCGCTGATCTGGTTGATTGCGGCTTCGAAGAAGGTCTTGAGGTCGGCGAGACGAGGAATGGCCTCGGCCTGGCGCAGCGTCAGGCGCTCATCGGGCGAGCGGCCGTTGATCTCGTCTTCGATCGCGAACAACTCCCCGATCCGGTCGAGCGCCACTTTGGCGAGCGGCGCGCCGGTGGCGAGGTGGACGTCGTAGAGTTTGCGCCGCGCATGCGACCAGCAAGCCACCTCGATGAGCCGTGGCTGATTGGTCTTCGGGTCGCGATCATAGAGCCCGTTGAAGCCCGCATAGGCATCGGCATGCAGGTAGCCGCGACATTTGCCCAGCAGCGCTTCGGCACGCTCGGCCCGACGGTCGGGCGAGTAGCAGTAGAAGGCCGCCGGCGGCGCCGTTCCCGACCACGGCCGCTCGTCGCGCAGCACCACCCACAGCCGTCCGGTCTTCGTTCGCCCGAGGCCAGGCGCCAGCACGGGCACGGTGGTGTCGTCGGCATGCAGGAACGGCCCGATACGCACGTGCTCTCCGATGCGTTCCGCGAGCGGACGCAACAACGCGGCCGCGCTGCCGACCCAGTCGGCCATGGTGGAGCGGTCGATCTCGACGCCTTGGCGCGCGTAGATCACGCTCTGCCGGTGCAGCGGCAGGGCATCGGCGTATTTCGACACGATCACGTGAGCGAGAAGGCCCGGTCCCGGCCGGCCGCGCTCGATCGGGAACGACGGCAACGGCGCTTGCATCATCGTCTCGCAGGCGCGGCAGCTCAGCTTCGGCCGCACGTGCGCGACCGCCTTGAAGTGGGAGGCGACGTATTCGAGCACTTCGGTCACGTCCTCGCCGACCTTGCGCAGCACCGTGCCGCCGCAACAGGGACAGGCGGGCGCCGGCTCGTGCACCACCTGCTCGCGTGGCAGGTGCTCGGGCAGCGGCTTGCGGCCGAGCGGCTTGGGCGCCGTCCGCGCGCGGCCTGCGGGCTTGCCATCCTTCGCCGGCGCCGCGCGTGCGGTGCTCTCCGCCACCCCTTCCTCGAGGTCGCCGAGGAGAAGTTCCAATTGCTCGATCTCCCGCTCGAGCTTCTCCGAGGAACGGCCGAAGCGCGCGCGCCTGAGCACCGCCAGCTGGGCTTTGAGATGCTCGATCTGAAGCGTCTTGGCGTAGAGCTCCGAGTCGCGCGCCGCAATCACTCGACCGCGTTCGGCGAGCAGCGCCTCCTTCTCGGCAATGATCAGCTCGCGTTCGGCAAGCGCCGCGTCCTTCTCGGCGAGCATCCGCCGCAGCGAGCGGGCATCGCGGCGAAGCTCGGATCGATTCAACGTCATGAGCAGCACGACATTT
This sequence comes from Xanthobacteraceae bacterium, assembly GCA_035601615.1. Lineage (GTDB taxonomy): Bacteria > Pseudomonadota > Alphaproteobacteria > Rhizobiales > Xanthobacteraceae > VAZQ01. The sequence continues at coordinate 560 of DATNNX010000148.1, read as the reverse complement.
GATTCGTGCAAACAGGTCTATTGGACCATCGTATGGATTGACAAATCACTCAAACAATTATTCCATCAGCCAGCGCGTCGCGGCGCATCCGTGCGGACCGGCGATCTCCAATCAATCCCCTCGCACAGCATCGACAATTGCGCCGGCGTTACTGTCACCGCTCCCTCGCGCGTCAGCGGCCAGACGAAGCGGCCGCGCTCCAACCGCTTCGCGTAAAGGCACAGGCCGGTCCCGTCCCACCACAGGATCTTGATCCGATCCGCCCGCTTGCCGCGGAACACGAACAGATGGCCAGAATGCGGGCTCCGCTTCACCACCTCCTGCGCCAGCATGGCGAGGCCATCGAATCCTTTCCTCATGTCGGTGGCGCCACAAGCGACCCAGATCTGCGTCCCCACCGGCATCGGGATCATCGCCCATACCCCTCCAGCGCATCCGCCAGGCGTGCCGCGCATGCCGCTGCGACGCCTTCCGGCACGCGCAGGACCCGGCCATTGCGCAACACCACTTCGATCACTAGCCCAACGCCGGCATCGCTCCCCATCGGTCGCGCGACGCTA
>DATNNX010000147.1:0-15567 GCA_035601615.1 Xanthobacteraceae bacterium | reverse complement strand
GGCGGCTGCAGCGGTTTCATTGGAGTGTAATCGGCGGCGGACGCCCCGAACGGCGCGACCGCCAGGCTCAACGCGGCGCCAACACAAGCGGCCGCAAATTTTCTCGAGTTCATGACACTGTCCCCTCTTTATCCCCCTGTTGCCCGATCCCCTTGCGCGACCTGGTGCGCCGACACGCAAAGTCGATGTTCGCGCGACTTACTCGCGAAACCACACCTGAGCCGATCAACCGACGCTGTCGGCGTGGATCGACGCAATCGTCCCCCGATTGCGTCCTCATCTGTCGCAAGCGATGTGCCAACCGCCGCAAGCACACCGCGGCTGTCGCAAAAGTGTCACATCAACTGGAAACGGCGGGCGATTCCATCGGCTTAAAGAGCGCCGCAAATTTGAGCAACGCGAGTCGCGCGACCGACACAACCGCAGGTATGTCGTGGATTTAAGTTGCCCGCCTAATTCCTTACCAGCATTTTGCAAAAGCTTTGATCATTGCTCGGTCATCGACAGCGCCGCGATCACCGGCGCCGCGGCGGATACGGAGCCGAAGATGCCGCCTTGCGCTTTGATCATCTTGAGACCCATGTCGTGGAATTCCGGAAAGTACGACGCGCAGCAATCGGAGAGCACGATACAGCGAAAGCCGCGGTCATTGGCCTCGCGCACCGTCGTGTTGACGCAGACCTCGGTGGTGACGCCGCAGACGAGCAACGTTTCGATGCCGCGGTTCTTGAGCATCAGCTCCAGATCGGTCTGGTAGAAGGCGCCCTTCCCCGGCTTGTCGATCACCGGCTCGCCTGCTTTGGGATAAAGCTCCGGGATGATGTCGTGCCCAGCCTCGCCGCGCACGAGAATGCGCCCCATCGGACCGGCAGCGCCGATGCGCAGCGCCGGATCGCCGCGCTCGACTTTCATCGGCGGGGCGTCGGTGAGATCAGGCCGGTGGCCTTCCCGGGTGTGGATGACGAGGATGCCGGCGCGGCGCGCGGCCGCCAGCACGTCCGCGCACGGTCGCACGGCCGCCTTGAGGCGTGAAACATCGTTGCCCAGCGCGGCGCCGAAGCCGCCGGGCTCCAGAAAATCCCGTTGCATATCGATGATAACCAGCGCCGTTCGGCCGGTGTCGACGGCAACCGCCGCCGGCTCCGCTTCTATGGTCCGTATTGCCACGGCAGCCTCCGATCGCCCGATCGCGTGCCCCCGTCAGGTAGCAAGATCGGGGCCATTTCGGCCCGGCTTTCTGTTTGTGCCGCGGGACAGAAGCGAACAGGCCAACGCTGGCAGGAGGGGTTTCAACTAACCCGGTCGGACTCTCGCCTGCCCGCAGCACTTCGACGCGCGCGGATCAGGCGACTGGGCGGACCGTGCGGCGGCGTTGGTCGAACTGATTGGGAAAACGACAAAAGCCAATCGGTGAATGGGCGCGCCGTGTTCCACTGGCCGACTGCCCATTTTTCAACGGGGTAATTTCAGATGCGGTGGCAACATTGAATTTTGGCAAACAGCCGGCGGTCACTGCCCCGAGCGGTAATCCGTTGGATGCCGAGTTGTTTTCTGGATCCACGTGGCGCGTTTCGAAGTGCCAATGGCTTCGCACATGGATGCTGGAGATGTCCGAGTTGGTCATTCGCCGACACACTTGCGACGCGCGCGGTGCGTCCGCTTCTCTCCGCGTGGCCTCGGCGAAGCTGTTTAATCGTTCAGATAACGATCAGCGCATCCAAGGCGGTCACTCCTTGCCCCTTGGCGTGCACCATCAGTGGATTGACGTCGATCTCTGTCAGCTCAGGAACAGTCTGCATCAGCCGGCCGATGGCCATGACAGCCTGCGCGACCGCCTCGATGTCCGCCGGCAGCGCGTCACGGAAGCCGGCGAGCAGCTTGGCCGAGCGCATCTTGCGCAATGCTTCGATGATCTGCGCCGCGTCGGCATCGGCGGGGAGCGGTTGCACGTCGCCGAGCGCTTCGACCCAGATGCCGCCCAGGCCAACAAGCAGCACGGTGCCCCAGCCGGGGTCACGTTTGGCGCCCACCATGAGCTCGATGCCTTTCGCCGACATCTTTTCGACCAGGACGCCGTCGAGGGTGATGTCGGGCGCGGCACGTTTGACGTTCCCGACCAGCGTGTCCCAGCCAGCCCGCACCGCGCTTTCGTTGGCAAGATTCAAGATGACGCCGCCGGCCTCGGTTTTGTGCGAGAGCGCGGCGGCCTGCGCCTTCAGCACGACCGGATAGCCGATGCGCCTGGCCACTGCGACCGCTTCGTCGGCCGTGCGGGCGAGATCGCCGTCGACCACCCGAACTCCGGCGGCTGCGAGCACTTTCTTGCCCAGCCACTCGGGCTGGGCGCCCTTGCCAAGTTTGGGCAGTCCGTTGATCGGCTCGGGAGGCACGTTGGCGCGCGGACGGGCGAGCAACCGGCCGTAACGAGTATAGAGTGCGATGGCGCGCAGCATGCGGTCCGACGAGCGCGAGAACACCGCCGGACTTTCGTTGACGGCCTGCAGGACTTCGGGAGAGAGCGGCCAGGTGTCGCCGAGCGCGACCATGACCTTGGGCTTCGGGGAGTCCGCCATGCCCTTGTTGAAGGCTCTGACCACCGTGGCGTAGTTGATCGGAAACGAGATGAACAGCATTCCGACATTGCGGTCGTCGATCAGCGCCTTGGTCGCCACGCCGAGCGCCTCCGGGGAGAAGCCAGCGGTGACGTCGAGCGGATTGCCATAATTTCCGAACGTAGGTAGCACCGCTCTGAGCTTCTTCAGCGTGTCCGGCTCTAGCTCTGGAAGCTCAAGGCCGATCTCCTCGGCGAAATCGTTTGTCAGCCCCACATAGGCACCGGACGCGGTGAGAATGCCCGGCCCATTGGCGGGCGGATTCGGATAGCGCGCCAGTATTTGGGTGAGGTCCATCATCTCGTCCATGGTGGACACCACGATGGCGCCGGCGTTCTCGGCCTGGGTTCGTATGGTGACCCAATCGCCAACCAGCGCGCCGGTGTGCGACTGCGCCGCTTTGCGAGCTTTGACGCCGCGCCCGGCCAACATCAGCACGATCGGTTTACCGGCAGCGCGCGCACGGCGGCACGCTGCGAGGAATTCCGCCGGACGGCGGATTTCCTCGCAGTAAATCGCGATCACCCGGGTAGCGCAGTCCTCAGCCAGAAATTGAAGGAAATCGGTGCCCTCAAGGCCAGCCTCATTGCCGGTCGAGATCACGTAGGAGATTGGAAGGCCAAGCCCGTCGGCGGCGCGCTGGAAGTGACCAAGCAAGCCGCCGCTCTGACCGACGAAGGCGACACCTCCCTCGACGCCGCGCCGCGCCTCGCGCACGTGCAGCATGTGTAGCCAGATGCCATCGACGTTATTGGTGACGCCGAGACAATTGGGTCCGACGACGGCAAGGCCTGCCGCCCGCGCAGTGGCGGTGACGGCGTCCTGTGTCGCGCGATCACCGACTTCGGCAAAGCCGGCGGCGAATATCATGGCCGAGCCGACTTTGCGGCGCGCACAAGCCTCGATCGCTTCGCGCACAGCCGCAGCCGGCAGCGTGAAGACGGCAAGGTCCACACCCGTGGGCAATTCGTCCGCGCTCTTGAATACAGGCCTGCCGTCGATCGGCTCGGTACTGCGGCCGACCAGATGAATGTCGCCCTGAAAATCGTTGAGCTTGAGCGACTGCAGAATGACCTGTCCGGCGCTGCCGGCGCGCGCCGACATTCCGACGATGGCGATCGATCGCGGGCGCAGAAATCTGGCGACGGCTTGCGGCCCGCGCGCCGCCTCCGCACCATTCATTTTGCGTCCCTGTCCGGCTGAAACATCAACAGGTGCGTGCCGTCCTCGAGCGGATGCCAATGCGGCTTTACCTTCATGCCGACCCTGATCTCCTCGGCGGTGCAGTTGATGAGGTTGGCGATGAAGTTGACGCCGACGTCGAGCGTCACGCTCGCGACAGCATAAGGCTCGGTGCCGCGAAATGCCGGCGTGCCGCGATGCGCGATGGTGTAGGAGAACACCACGCCCTTGCCAGAGACTTCGCGCCATTCGATGTCTCGCCTCTTGCCGGTGAAGATGCTCACCGGGCGCGGGAAGTGCTGATACTTGCCGGTGGCCTTGCAGTACTGGATGACGAGCTTCTTCTGCCGGGTGCCCTCCCAATAAGGCTCGGAGAAATCGAAGTGTTTAACCGTGCGCTTGACGCGCAACGTGTCGTCGAGTGCTTTCGCCATGGCCGCCTCGCTTATTCTGGCACCAGAACCAGGGCCGCGCTCGAGCCCCAGTTGCGTCCGTAATTGATCCAACCGATGCCGGTCACCAGCGCGTTCCTGGTGTCCTTGACCTGGCGCTTGCCGCCTTCGCCCCTCAGTTGCCGCACCGCCTCGACCAGGTTGTGCGACGAGCAGGCGGCCTGGCCGGCGGAGATCTGGCCGCCGCCGGTGTTGAGCGGCAGATCGCCGTCGTAGGAGAAATCGTGGTCACGGATGAACTGCACGCCTTCACCCGGCTTGCAGAAGCCGAAGGCTTCGAGCTGCAACATAATGGCGATGATGAAATCGTCGTAAGGGTGGAATGAGGCGATGTCCTTGATGCCGAGGCCGGCCGCGCCTAGCGCCTTCCTGCCGCAGATTTCATGGCCGCTTTTGGTTACATCGACTAGGTTTTCCCCGCCCTTGAAGTTGGTGCGCTCGGCATAGCCGATCGGGATGATGCACTTGGTCAAGCCTTCTTCCCTGGCGCGCTTGCGGCTCATCATCATCAGGCCAGCGGCGCCGTCGGCGCGCATCACGCAGTCGAGCAGCCGGATCGGATCGGCGATCATCCGCGAGTTCATGTAGTCGTCGATGGTGATCGGGACGCGCAGCTTCTCGCAGGCGTTCTCGTTCATGAGTGCATGGTTGCGCTGCGTCACCGCGAGCTTGCCGAGCATACCGTAGTCGAGCCCGTATTTCGCCTCGTAGGCGCGGCTGAGCAGACCGAAGGCGCCGGGCGGCCCCATCAAGCCGTAAGGATCGGTCCATTCGCGCCGATAGGAGTGGCTGTGATCGGTGCGGTCCTCCAACACGTGTGTATCGGCGAACAGGAGGAACGCGACCTCGCACATGCCGTAATCGATCGCCGCCGCCGCGCGCGCAACGCAGCCCGCCGCCGAGCAGCCGCCGGTGTGCACCTGCTCGCAGAAGCCGACCTCGAGCCCCAGCACGTCGGCGGTGGTCTGCGCCCAGAACGGGTTGGCGGCGCCGGTGCCTGTCAGACCCGCCATAACGAGGCCATCGATCTCGTTCTTGTCGATGCCGGTCTTGTCGAGCAGCGCTTCGAGCATCTCCCCGGCCAGAACGAAGACGTCCCGGTCACTCTTCTCCATCACCTTGGTTTCGGCGTACGCCACGATCGCGTTATCACGCAAAGCCATTGCTCGTCCCCTATGCCGCTCGGTTACTTTCCTCTCAGCATGTCTATTCCGGGCGCACGCGCGGTGCGGTTTTGTCGAGGAACTGGTGCAACCGCGTGATCGACTCGGGGCTGCGGGTGTATTCCGCCACCATGCGTTCGAAGAACAGGCCGTCCTCGTAGGACATGTCCTGCAGCCGCGGCAGACTATTGGTGATCGCGAAATTCGACAGCGGCGCGTTTTTACAGATCTTGAGCGCCAGCTCCTTCGCTTTGGCCATCGCCTGCCCCTTCGGCACGATATATTGCACGATGCCGTAGCGCTCGGCTTCGTCTGCCCTGAGCACGCGGCCGGTGAGCATCATGTCCTGCATGCGAGCAAAGCCAATCAGCCGCGCCACGCGAACCGAGCCGCCGCCGCCGATGAAAATGCCGCGCGTTCCCTCGGGCAAGGCGAAATATGCGGTCTCGTCGGCAACGCGGATATGCGCGGCCGCCGCGGTCTCGAGTCCGCCGCCCAGAGTCGCACCATGCAGCGCCGCGATGAACGGGATGTCCCCGCGCGCCATCACCTCGAAATAGCTATTGCGATTGAACTGGAATGGCAGCCGTTGCGAACGTCCTGCCTTCCAGCTCTCCGCCGCCCAGCGCAGGTCAAGCCCAGCGCAGAAGTTGTCGCCATGACCGAAGATGATGCCGCATTTTGCCTCCTCGCCGGCGCGATCGATGGCTGCGCGCAACTGCTTCATCACGGTCGGGTTGAAGCAATTGCGCTTGTCCGGGCGGTTGAGCCCCACAAGCGCGATCTCGCTCTCCAGCTTGTAGGTGACGGTCTGCTCTTCGCTCATGAATGACTCCTGGTTCACGCGGTTAGGTTGGCGACTGCCACATAGCGCCGGCGCTGCGCCGCCGCGTTCCCGAACAGCGACGACAGCAGCATCGCCCGCTTGAGATAAAGGCCGACATCGTGCTCGTCGGTGAATCCGATCGCGCCATGAAGCTGGATGCAGGCTTCGGTGACGAAAAGAGCGTCTTCGGAAGCCTTGGCTTTCGCCGCGGCGGCCATTGCGGGATCGATGCCAAAGACCTCGTTGTGGGCGGCGATCTGAAACACGAGCGACCGGATCGCTTCGATGCGGACGTAGATATTGACCGCCTGGTGCTGCAGCGCCTGGAAGCTGCCGATCAGTTTTCCGAACTGCTTGCGGATGCGCAGGTAATCGAGCGTGATCTCCTGCGCCCGCTCCATGAGGCCGAGCAATTCACAGGACAGCGCCATCAGCGCAAGATTGTAGAGCGCCTCCACTGCGTTGCGCGACGACGGATGCGGCGGGATGAGGTTGGCCGGCGCCTCGGCGAGGCCGAGCGTCGCAAGCTTGCGGCCCTCCACAGTCTGAGTCGTCGTCAAAGTACAGCCGCGCGCATTGCGCCCCACATAACAGAGCGCGGGTCCAGCAGGTCCGCTGGCGCTCACGAGGAAGCCGTCGGCGCCGTCGGCGCACACAAACGTCTTCTGCCCGGTCAAGCGCAACGCTCCGGGTTCGCCGACCATTTGCGTGCGCGGGGAAAGCGGATCATCGCCATATCCGCTCTCCTCCAGCGCAGGAACGACCAAAGCTCGCCCCGTCATCGCCCGTTCCAGCATCGGATGCGGCGTGGCGCCCTGGGCCAAGGCGGCGGCGGATATCGCTGCAAAGCCGATCGGCTCGCAGACGAGCCCCCGCCCGGCCTGCTCGAGCACCAACGCCAGCTCCGTCAATCCAAGGCCAAGTCCGTCGGCCGAGGTCGGCACCAGCATGCCGAGCCAGCCGATCTCGCCGGCCCAGCGCAGTCGCTCCGGCGCGAAGCTCCGATCCTGCTCGCGAAATGCTCGTGCCACCTTCGGACCCGCCGCCTCGATGAATTTCACGGCGCTGTCGCGCAGGAGGGTCTGCTCCGATGTCAGATGCAGGTCCATAAGGCGCGGGTGCGCGTCAACTCGGAAGGTTCAGTACACGGCGGGCGAGAACGTTGCGCTGAATTTCCGATGAGCCGCCATAAATGGTCACGCGCCGCGATTGCAGGAACGGGGCAGCGATATCCACCACACCGAAATTTGTCGTGATTGGATTTTGCGTGGACGCATGGCCGCCCGCCGCCTGAACCAGGAGCTCGTTCAGCGTTTGCAGGAGCTCTGATGCAAAAATCTTGATCACTGATGATTCCGGCCCTGGACTGCGCTCGTTGTTGGTGAGCTCCACGGCATGGCTGAACAGCGCCGACAGGGCCGTGACGTTGATGCTGGCCGCCGCGAGACGATCCTGGAACGCCGGATCGGCGATGACTCCAGACGCGCGCGCCATGGTCTTGATGCGCTCGAGCGCCATCAGAGGGAATTGCGGGTTCGAACTCGCCAGCCGCTCGTGCCCCAGCAATGCATTTGCGATGCGCCAGCCATCATTGAGCTTACCGACCAGATTTTCAGCCGGCACGATGACATCATCGAAGAACACCTCGCTGAACTCGTCGTCGCCCGCAATGGTCTTGATCGGCCTGATCCTGATGCCCGGGCTGCGCAGATCGATCAGCAGGAAGCTGATGCCGGCTTGCCGCGGCTGCGCCTGCGGGTCGGTGCGCACCAGCGCAAACATCCAGTCCGAATGATGTCCCCAGGTGGTCCAGATCTTCTGCCCCCGCACGATGAAATGATCGCCTTCGAGCGTTGCGCGGGTGGAAAGACTGGCCAGGTCGGAGCCGGCGCCAGGCTCGGAGTAGCCCTGTGCCCAGATCACGGTGCCCGCGATGATGGGGGGCAGATGCTGCGCCTTTTGTGCCTCGGTCCCGAACTCCATGAGGATGGGCCCAATGTGATTGAGACCTTGCGCCGGCAGCTGCGGTGCGCCAATGCGCGCCAGCTCCTCCGTAATGATGATCTGCTCGTTGAGCGTAGCGCCCATTCCGCCGTGGTGCTTGGGCCAATGCGGCGCGATCCAACCTTGGCGCGAGAGCGCCTGATACCAGGGCATCAGCTCCGCGGGCGGCGGACGCGTCGTGCGCCCGCGAAGCCCAAGGGGAAGATTGGCTTCCAGCCAAGTTCGCACTTCGATTCGGAAGTGGGATTCGGCGGGCGTGTCACGACGGAACATCGATGCGATCCCTGAAGACGTCAGTCCACCTTGATATTGGCGGCCTTGACGACGGCGGTCCACTTTGCTCGCTCGTCGGCGAGCATCTTTTCGAATTCGGCCGGCGTACCGATCTTGATCTCGGCGCCAAGCTTGTCGAGCAGCGCGCGCGTTTCTGCATGCGCCAGGCTTTCGCGGAACGCGGCGTTGAGCTTATCGATGATGGTTGGCGCCGTGCCGGCCGGCGCTACCACACCGAGCCAAAATGGGGACAGCAGGTTGGGGAAGCCCGCCTCCTGCGCGGTCGGCACGTCGGGCAATTTCGGGCTGCGCTCCGCACCCGCGATTGCCAGCGCGCGCAACGCCCCGGACTGGATGTGCGGCAGGACAGTTGTCATCGGGTCGATGACGACCTGAACTTCGCCCGCCACCACGGCGGCGAGCATGGGCGCAGTCCCGCGATAGGGCACGTGCACGACATTGACGCCGGTTTCGAGCTTGAACAATTCGGCGAGCAGGTGCGGCGCCGTACCGAATCCCTGCGAGCCCCAGCTGACTTTGCCGGGATTGGCTTTTGCATATCTCAGTAAGTCGGCAACCGTCTTCACCGGCAGGTCGTGGTGAACGGCCAAAATTTGTGGTGTTTCGATCACCTCGCAGACCGGTACGAACGCCTTGACCGGATCGTAGCCGATGTTGGCGTGCACGGCCGGGCCGCTCGTCAGCGACCCGCCAGGGGTGATCAGGATCGTGTAGCCGTCGGGATCGGCAGTCGCGACTGCCTTGGCGCCGATGCTGCCGCCGGCGCCGCCGCCGCGATTCTCCACCACGACGGTCTGGCCGAGCACGAGGCTTAGCCGGTCGGAGATGATACGCGCCATGCCATCGGTCGGTCCGCCGGCCGGGAACGGCACGACCATCCTGATCGGCCGGTTGGGATAGGGCTGAGCGTGGGCGAGCTCGGTGCCGCCCAGCATCCAGCTGGCGCCCAGCAATGCCGCGAGCAGTGCTCCCATCATTTTGGCCGTCTCCTCCGTTTTGGTCCGATGCTGCGGACCGTCATTCTATTCTGGATTTCCCGAGGTCATCTAAACCAGCCCGAATATTGCGTTTTCTGACCGTCAGGTAGAGAGCTTCGACCTCCCGGACGGTCTCTTCGTCGAATTGCAGCCCGTCACTCATCGATCGTGGCTTTCCTGAACTAGGACCTGCCGGCCGAAAATACGATTGCTTGAAGAGACATCCGACCTGGATCGGCGCCAAATTCTCGGCGCAGAGCCTGCGCCAGGGCGTCAACGACCCGGTCGGGATCAACGCCGCCGCGCTGCTTTATCTGGTCAATTAGCGGGTTGCCGTATACCAAGCCGCGCGCAAAACGCGCAGTGTCTGGTATGTCTTTCTCCTGCCTAACGACTGCGACGCTGATGTCGTTAAATCCCGCATCGACCAAGGACGCCTTGATCGGATCGATCTGATAATAGGAGAACGGTACGGTGTAGAACTGAGGCGGGTCGGCAGGGAAGAAACTGGCAGCGGTCTCATGCGCAATTCGCCCAAACGGGTTGTGCCGGTGTGAATCCCAAACACTGAAGAGATAACGTCCGCCGGGGGCAAGCACGCGATGAACCTCACGATAGGACGCGTCTTTGTTCGGGAAAAACATTACGCCAAATTGGCATACGACAGCATCGAAGGCACTGTCTGCGAACGGAAGGACAGTCGCGTCCGCAGGTCGGAAGTCTACCTCTTCGCCTGGCCTGAACTTCGTGCGCGCCACCTCAAGCATTGGCGCGTTGAGATCAGTCGCTGTCACATGTACGCCCGGAGGCAGAATGTCGCGTAATTGCCGCGTCACGATCCCGGTGCCTGCGGCAGTCTCCAGCACGCGCGCTGGACTGCATGCGGCCGCTCGACGCGCGATGTCGGCGGCATAGTCAACGAAAATTACAGGCCCCAGACCGCCGTCGTAGTGCTCCGGGATATTGCCGACAAAACTTGCTGCGTCCCCGCTCATGTTGGGTCCGTTGCGTGGCCTTTAATGCGATATGATGGAATCGGAACGCTCGCGCGTCCAGATGAGATCTTGTCAGCACAATCCAAGCTGGCGGACGCGCTACCTCAACAGGGGCTTCGATTCACTGATGAGCTTTTCGCTCCAGGAATGAGCAGCCGCCTCACTCGCTTGCTAGAATGACGTTCTTGAGCAGCGGGTAGATCTGGTTGGTCCAACGCTTGCCGCTGAACACGCCGTAGTGCCCGACTCCGGCCTGCATGTGGTGCCGCTTGAGATAGGGCCGCAGTCCGGAGCACAGCTCGTGCGCCGCCGCGGTTTGGCCGACGGCGCAGATGTCATCACGCTCGCCTTCGACCGTGAGCAGCATCGTACGCTTGATGGCGCGCGGCTCGACGCGCTGGCCTTGCCACTCGAGCTTACCGGCCGGCAAAGCACATTCCTGGAAAACGAGACGAACGGTCTCCAGATAGAATTCCGCCGTCAGATCGAGCACCGCGAAGTACTCGTCGTAGAACACCTTGGTGACCTGCGCCTTCTCGTGCTCGCCCTTCGCCAGTAGATCGTACAATTCGCGATGCGCCTTCATGTGGCGTTCGACGTTCATGCTCATGAACGCCGCAAGCTGGACGAAGCCCGGATAGACGCGGCGAAAGGCGCCCGGATAGCGTAGCGGCACGGTGGCGATCAGGTTCTTCTCGAACCATTCGATCGGCTGCGCATTGGCGAGCGCGTTGACTTTGGTCGGGTTGATCCGAGTGTCGACCGGGCCTGCCATCAACGTCATGCTGCGGGGCTGCGCCGGATTGCCGCCTTGCGCCATCACCGCGGTGGCGACGAGCGCCGCAACACACGGCTGGCACACCGCCACCACATGTGCGCCCGGCCCGATCGTTTCGAGGAAACGAATCAAGTGCGCGATGTAATCGTCGAAACCGAATCGGCCGTGCGTGAGTGGAACGTCGCGCACATTGTGCCAATCGGTAATGTAGACGTCGTGCTCGGGCAGCATGGTGCACACGGTTCCGCGCAGGAGCGTCGCAAAATGCCCCGAGAGCGGCGCGACCAAGAGCACGCGCGGCTGCGGCGCGTCAATGTCTTTCCTGAAATGCAACAGCGTGCCGAACGGCGTGGTCAGCGCCGCGTGCTCGTGGACCGCGACGTCGCGGTTGCCGACCATCACCCGATCGATGCCGAAGGCGGGACGGGCGTGGGTCAACCCCACGCGCGCGATCAGCTCGTAGGCCGCAGTGAGATTGCGCAAGACGACGTTGTCGGCAATGCCGGACAATGGCTGCCCAAGCGCGCGCAGGGCCGTACCCGCCCAATTGCGAACCGGGACCATGATATCGGAATGGGCTTGGTAGGCCTGATAGAGCAATCGTCCCCCCGGCGGTCGCCGTTCCCTGGCTTCCGCGCAGGTCGGTCGCGCTCGCAGCGCAAAAGGCTAGTGCATTTCGTATTGCACTGCGAGATAATTTCTTAGGCAGCCGTCTTTGGGGTTCAGCGCATGGCCATGCTCACCATTGCCAGCAAGAATTATGGCTCGTGGTCGTTGCGCGGCTGGCTCCTCTGCAAAATGGCTGGCCTCGAGTTCGAGGAGCAACAAGTACCGAGTGACGATCCCTCGACCCGCGCCGAACTCCTGCTCCTTTCGCCGTCCTTTCTTGTCCCCTGCCTCACCCATGATGGCGTCAAGGTCTGGGACACGCTTGCCATCGCGGAATATCTCCACGAGCTCAATCCCGGCGCCAAGCTGATGCCGCTCGACCGCGCCGCGCGCGCCCATTGTCGCGCGATTTCAGGTGAAATGCATTCTGGGTTCAGCAATCTGCGCTCGGCGCTGCCGATGAATCTCAAAGCCCATTATCCCGGCTTCAAGGTTTGGGCGGGCGCCCAGGCCGATATCGATCGTGTCGTCAGCATCTGGCGTGAATGTTTCTCCCACTCCCATGGGCCTTATCTGTTCGGGGAGGAGCCTTGCATGGCCGACGCGATGTACGCGCCCGTGGTCACCCGCTTTCTCACCTACGACGTAAAGCTCGATCCTCAATGCACCGCCTATTGCCAAACCATCATGGCATTGCCGCTCATGCAGGAATGGGTTGCCGGCGCCAAAGCCGAGCCCGACGAATTGGAAGAACTCGACGTCGAGTTCTGAGCAGACGCAGAGATCGGAGTCCAAGGTGCCCGCCATGGCGGTCGATCTCGTATTGCGGCAAGCGCGGCGGGCTGAAGCCAAGGAGCCGCTTGTCGACATCGCCATTGCCGATGGCCGCATCGTCGAAATCGCCGAGCACATTGCCGCTGATGCGCCCGCCGAAGAACTCGACGGCCGGCTGGTGATCGCGGGCTTCGTCGAGAGTCACATCCACCTCGACAAGTCGCGCATCCACGACCGCTGCGGCGGCGAGCGCGGCACGCTTGCGGAAGCGATCGGATCGGTCGCGGCCGCCAAGCGCGGCTTTACCGAGGCGGACATCTACGTCCGCGCCCGGCACACGCTGGAGCAAGCCGTCATGCACGGCACGAACCGCATGCGCACGCATGTCGAAATCGACCCGCGCGTCACGCTCAAGGGCTTCCACGCGGTGCGCCAGCTCAAGCGCGATTACGCTTGGGCAATCGACCTGCAAATCTGCGCGTTTCCTCAGGAGGGTCTCACGAACGATCCCGGCGCCGAGGAACTGCTGGTGGAAGCGTGCGAGCAAGGCGCCGACGTCATCGGCGGCTGCCCCTATACCGACACCGATCCGGCAAAGCAGATCGCGGGCATCTTCGACATCGCGCGCCGGTTCGATCTCGACGTCGACTTTCATTTGGATTTCGACCTCGACCCGTCGTGGATGCACCTCGATGACGTGTGCCGGCAAACCGACGCCCATGGCTGGGGCGGCCGCGTGGCGGTCGGCCATGTCACCAAGCTCTCAGCGGTGGATCCTTCCCGTCTCGCCGAGATCGGGCGGCGCCTCGCCAATTGCGGTGTCGCCGTGACGGTTCTGCCGGCAACCGACTTGTTCCTGATGGGGCGCGATCATGCGTCCCATGTGCCGCGCGGGGTGGCGCCGGTGCATCGGCTGCTTGGTCAAGGCGTGATCTGCTCGCTCGCAACCAACAACGTGCTCAATCCGTTCACGCCGTTCGGTGATTGCTCGCTCATCCGCATGGCCAACCTCTATGCCAACACCGCGCAACTCGGCAGCGCCCGCGATCTACAAGCGTGTTTCGACATGATCACCACGCTGCCGGCGCGGCTGATGAATGCGGCCGATTACGGCATCGCGGTCGGGAATCCTGCCGATCTCGTCGTTCTGGACAGCCGCGATCCGGCCATCGCGGTTGCGGAGCTGGCGCAGCCTTTGTTCGCGCTCAAGCGTGGCCGCCGCAGCTTCACCCGCGCTGCCACCACGCTGCACCATCCGTAAAGGGGGCCTAAAACGGGCGAAGCCGCCGGGTGTTGACCGGCGGCTTCATTCCCAACCGCGCAACCCAAAAGCCGGGCTGGCGGGGTAGCCTCGCAAGCAATTGGATATAATCACATTTGCTGCCTCCAGTCAAAGCCCGATAGAGGCGCGGCCCAAAGTCCGGCCGGGCTGCAAATCGGAGCGCTCCGTTTTCCGCCATTTTCACCAACGACCAAACATTGCTTCTAATGTCCTGCCCAAACGCTAGGCGCAGCGCGCATTGCATGGGCAGCGCGTGCGCGCGTCTGTCCGACGAGATCGAGCGCACACCTCCAACCAACTGAAACATAACCAGTTAATCGCCTGGCGCGGCTGGCACGCGACTTGAAATGGCGTGCGCCAGGTCCCCATCGATGGCGATGGCGAGCCGGCCTGCTCGACATGAGAGTCAGGCGCGGTCGAGCGCAGCGCGGCGCATTCCGCAAGTTTTAGGGCAAAGCGATGGGCGAGCCTCTGGTCGTCATCGGCAACGGCATGGCCGCGGCACGTTTCGTCGAGGAATTGGCCACGCGCGCGCTCGGCCGCTACGCCGTTGCGGTGATCGGGGAGGAACCGCGGCTTGCCTATAATCGCGTGCTGCTGTCGGCGCTGCTGGCGCAGGAGATCGGCTTCTCCGAAATCGAACTCAAGCCGCCGCGATGGTGGCGCGACCGCGGCGTGACGTTGCGCTATGGCGTGCGCGCGACCGCGGTCGATGCGCTGGCGCGCCAAGTTGCGCTGTCGAATGGTGCGCAGCTTTCCTTCTCCAAGCTCGTCTTTGCGACGGGCTCCCGCCCGATCAAACCCGCCATTCCCGGCATCGATCTGCCGGGCGTCTTCACCTTCCGTGATATCGATGACGTCGAGACGATCGTCAAGGCCGCGGGTGCACGCGTCGTCATGATCGGCGGCGGGCTGCTCGGGCTCGAGGCCGCCCATGGACTCGCCAAAGCGCGCGCGCACGTCACGGTGGTCCATCTCATGGAAAGGCTGATGGAGCGCCAGCACGATGCGCCGGCGGCGCAGATGCTCTGCCGCGCGGTCGAGGCCAAGGGCATCGCCGTGCGCCTCAACGCCGAGACCGTGCGCATCATCGGCAACGGCCGCGTGGAAGCTGTCGAATTGCAGGACGGATCGACGATCGCAACCGACGCGGTGGTTGTCGCCGTCGGCATCCGCGCGAATGCCGAGCTGGCGCGCGCGGCGGGGCTTGATGTCGATCGCGGCATCGCCGTCGACGATCATCTCGGGACCAGCGTCGCCGGCATTTACGCCATCGGCGAGTGCGCGCAACATCGCGGGCACTGCTATGGGCTGGTGGAGCCCGCCTACGAACAGGCGCAGCTGCTGGCGCGGCGGCTTGCCGGCGAGAACGCGAGCTATGGCGGCAGCATCATCGCCGCCAATCTGAAGGTGGCCGGCGTTCACGTGTTTTCCGCCGGCGATTTTCTTGCCGCCACCGCCGGAGCCGAGGAGATCGTACTGAGCGATCCCGGCTTCGGCATTTACAAAAAGCTCGTCATCGCCGATGGCCGCCTCATCGGCGCGGTGCTGTTCGGCGACATCGCTGACGGCCCCTGGTACCTCGAGCTCATCCGTTCGCGATCATCGATCGAGCGCTT
>DATNNX010000146.1:0-8400 GCA_035601615.1 Xanthobacteraceae bacterium | reverse complement strand
ACTCGACGGTTTCCTCGAGCGCTTCCTTCATCGGGGAAGCGGGAAACAAAGCGAGCGCGTCGGTCGCGATCGCGCCATAATGCCGCGCGCGTTTGACGGTGTCTTCGAGCGCACGGTGCTTGATCATCAAGGTGATCGCATGCTCAAGGTCGGCATCCGTTGCCGCGCCTTCTTCGAGCGTGCGGCGCCAGAATGTGCGTTCGCTCTCCGATCCGCGGCGAAACGCGAGCACCACCGGCAGCGTGATCTTGCCCTCGCGAAAATCATCGCCGACGTTCTTGCCGAGCTTGGCCGCGGTTCCCCCATAGTCGAGCGCATCGTCCACGAGCTGGAATGCTATGCCGAGATTCATGCCGAACGAGCGGCAGGCGCTTTGCTCGTCTCTGGGACGCGAAGCGAGCGCAGGCCCCACCTCGCAGGCGGCGGCAAAAAGTTCCGCGGTCTTGGCGCGGATCACCGCGAGATAGTCGTCCTCGGTAGTGGCGGTATTCTTGGCGGCGCCGAGCTGCATCACTTCGCCTTCGGCAATGATGGCGGCGGCCGAGGACAGGATTTCGAGCGCCCTGAGCGAGGCGACTTCGACCATCATCTTGAAGGCTTGGCCGAGCAAGAAATCGCCGACAAGCACGCTCGCCTCGTTACCCCATAGCATGCGGGCGGCGAGCTTGCCGCGCCGCATCTCGCTTTCGTCCACCACGTCGTCGTGCAGCAACGTCGCCGTGTGCATGAATTCGACGGCGGCGGCGAGCTTGACGTGGCCCGCGCCGGCATACCCGGCAAGTCTTGCCATGGCGAGGGTGAGGATCGGGCGCAGCCGCTTGCCGCCGGACGAGATCAGGTGATTGGCGACCTCGGGAATCATCGCGACTTGCGACCCGGTGCGCGACAGTATGGTCGTATTGACCCGTTCCATGTCGGCAGCCACCAGCTCGCTGAGGCGGTCGATGGTGGCGGGCGACCGACTTTCAAATGGGACAATGACGGCCAAAAGAAGCGCTCCGGAACAGCCTCAATGCGAGGACGCGGAAGCATAGAAACGCTATGGTAGCGCGGCAAGGTGCGCCAACGCGCATTTTCGCGACCGAGCAACTTCGGGCGAGAGCGATGAGGAGGAGGTCCGTTGCACGAGCCCGACACGAAGTTCGAGGACGAAGCGGAGTGGCGCGAGCTCGTGCGCACCAATGATGCGGTGCTGGTCTCGGCCGTGGGCGCCTTGCTCGATGCGGCCTACATTCCCCACGTCGTGCTCGATCAGAACATGAGCGTGCTCGAAGGTTCGATCGGCATCCTGCCGCGCCGCATCCTGGTCAACCAATGCTGCATCGATGAGGCGCGCGCATTGCTCGAGGACGCCGGCCTCGGACACGAGCTTCGTCCGGATGCCCGCTGAGGTCACCGAGGATGCCGTGCTCGGCGGCAAGCTGCGGCTCAAGCAGCCCACAGGCGGACACCGGTTCGGCCACGACGCCATTTTACTCGCAGCGGCTTGTCCAGCGCGGGCGGGGGAGCGCGTGGTCGATCTCGGCGCGGGCGTGGGCGCAGCGGGACTGGCGCTCGCGCTGCGGGTTGCTGGCACGAACGTTGTGCTGGTCGAAATCGATGCCGCTCTCGCCGCGCTTGCAGCCGAGAACGCGCAACTCAACGCCCTCGCGGCACGAGTGAGCTCGCTCGTGCTCGACGTCGCGGCGCCGGCGAGTGCATTCGCCGCCGCCGGGCTCGAGTCCGAATCGGCGGCGCGTGTTCTCATGAACCCGCCCTTTAATGATCCCGCGCGGCAAAGAGCCTCTCCCGACCGCCAGCGCCGCCTCGCCCATGCCGGCTCCGCCGAGACGCTGCGCGCCTGGATCAAGGCTGCAGCGCGGCTGCTGCGTCTGCGCGGCACCGTGACCATGATCTGGCGCGCCGATCGTCTCGCCGAGGTCTTGCTGGCGCTTGCGTCCGGCTTCGGCGCGGCGACCGTACTGCCGGTACATCCCAATGATCGAGAGCCGGCGGTGCGTGTTCTGGTGCGCGCGACAAAAGGGAGCCGTGCGCCTCTCGTGCTGCTCCCCGGATTCGTACTTAACGACCGAGCAGGATGCCCGACCTCCCAAGCCAGATCGGTGCTGCGCGGGGACACAGTGCTGCCGCTGAGTGAAATCTGATGCGCTGCTCGCGTCGCTTTATCACGCAACTCAACTTGAGGCGAAGACGGAGGGGGCGTAAACGTGACATCGCGCCGCGCCGGCAAAAAACTTCGGGACGGCGGCTGTGTGCTAAGTGAGCCAAACACCGATGACCGACAAAAGCAGTTCCGAGCATCTGCGACAGCTGTTCGCAAGCGCGCGCGAGGCGCTGCGGCCGATCCTGCCAAAGCGACTACGCGGAGTGCCCACTGTGCCGGTCGTTCGGCTCGCGGGCGTTATTGGCCTTTCGACCCCGCTAAAGCCAGGCCTCACGCTCGCTACCGTCGCCCGTACGCTCGAGCGCGCCTTCCACATGCGAGGGACGCAAGCGGTCGCGTTAGTGATCAATTCGCCGGGAGGCTCGCCGGTACAGTCGCACCTGATCTACCGCCGTATCCGCCAGCTCGCGGCCGAAAACGCGCGTCCGGTGCTCGCATTCGCCGAGGATGTCGCAGCCTCGGGCGGCTACATGATCGCCTGCGCCGCCGACGAGATCTTCTGCGACCCTTCCTCGATCGTCGGCTCGATCGGAGTGGTCGGCGGTTCCTTCGGCTTTCCCAAGCTCATGGACAAGCTGGGAGTAGAGCGCCGGCTTTACGTTTCCGGCGAGCACAAGGCTATGCTCGATCCGTTCCTTCCGGAGAATCCGCAGGACGTCGAGCGGCTCAAGGCGTTGCAGCAGGACATCCACGAGGAGTTCATCGCGCTCGTCAAGCGCAGCCGCGGAACGCGGCTCAAGGGTCCAGAAAAAACCTTGTTCTCCGGGGAATATTGGACCGGCGGCAAGGCGGCCGATCTCGGCCTTGCCGACGGCATCGGCGATCTGCGCGCGACGCTGCGTTCCCGTTTCGGCGACGACGTCGTCACTCCGCTCATGGCTCCCGCGCGCGGCTGGTTTGGTCGGCTGCAGCCGGGCGTGGGCGCGCATCTTGAGGGTTTGCCGCGGCCCGCCGACTTCGCCGAGGAGGTGATCTCGGCGCTGGAAGCACGCGCCTTGTGGGCGCGGTACGGATTGTAAGGAGGCTCGCGAGGAGACATGCCTCCCTTCGTCATCTCGCCCTTGGTCAGGCTCGCGCTGGGCGCGGTCGGTACTGGCGTCGTCCTGCGCTGGGTCGCGCGAGAGGTGCGGCGGATCAACGCCGAACTCGATCGGGTGAAGGCGGCGACCGATCCCGCCCTGCGCCCAACGTTTCCGACGCTGCGCCGCGATCCGCGCAGCGGCGAGTGGCGCGTGATGTAACGGACCCTATTCGCCTTTAATCCCTTTGTCGCGGATGAGCCTGCTCCAGCGGGCGATTTCCCGCTCGAGGTATTGGGCAAACTCCTCGGGCGTGCTCGGCGAGGGCGTCACGCCGGCTTGCGCGAGCTTTCCGCGCACATCCACATCGGTCAGCGCAGCATTGAAAGCTGCGTTGAGCTTGGCGATGACGGAGGGTGGCGTGCCCGCGGGCGCCAGTGTGCCGGCCCACTGGTTGGCAATCGTGTCGGCAAAGCCTTGCTCGACGAAGGTCGGTACGTCTGGGAAAATGTCCGAGCGATCCTGCGAAGTTGCAGCGAGCGCTTTGAGCTTGCCCACCTTGACTTGCTCCATCACGGTCGGAGTGTCGCCGAACAGACCGTCGAGTTGGCCGCCCAGCAGATCGGTGATCGCTTGCGATGCTCCGCGATAGGGCACGGCCTGGAATTTTACGCCGGCGGCGGCCTGGAAAAGTTCGAGCCCAAGATGCGAGACGGCGCCGAGGCCGGTGATCCCGATGGTGATGGCGCCCGGTCGTTTGCGCGCCAATGCGGCAAGCTCGCGCGCCGAATTGACGTTCATCGAAGCGTTCACCACCAGGATCGTCGAATTGAACACCGCCATCCCGACGGGCGCGAAATCCTTGCGCGGGTCGTAGGCAAGATTGCTCCGCAGGGCCGGATTGATCGCGACCGCGCCGACGGTGGTAAAGAACAGCGTGTAACCGTCCGGCTCTGATTTGGCCACGTATTCGGCCGCGATCGCGCCGTTGGCGCCTGGCCTGTTGTCGACGAGGACGTTCTGGCCGAGCAAGCCGCGCAGCGGTTCGGATAGAAGCCGCGCGACGAAATCCGTGGTGCCGCCGGGCGTGAAACCCACCACCAGGCGGATCGGACGGTTGGGATAGTCCTGCGCCGGCGCACCCGGCACTGTCGGCAGGAGGAGCGCGGCAACGACCATTCCGGCAAGCGAGCGGCGGACAAGGATCATCGCGCAAAGATACCAACGGTGGATGTGGCCGTCATTGCGCCGCGTCTTCTTGACGCTGCGGATGCCTGTCAGGTCTACTCGCCCAACTCGGCTGCTCTCGAATGCGTGCCTGGGTTGCGCCGCCGAGATCGGGCATTTCTCACAAGCGACATGAGCGACGAGCTTCCCGCCCATCTGCGTCCCGCGCGCTCGTTCCAGGGATTGATCCTGGCGCTGCAGCGCTATTGGGCAGACTTCGGTTGCGTGATCCTGCAGCCCTATGACATGGAGGTCGGCGCCGGCACGTTTCATCCGGCGACAACATTGCGCGCGCTCGGGCCCAAGCCATGGAACGCGGCCTATGTGCAACCCTCACGCCGGCCGAAGGACGGCCGCTACGGACAAAATCCCAACCGCCTGCAGCACTATTACCAGTTCCAGGTGATCCTGAAGCCCTCGCCGGAGGACATCCAGGAGCTCTATCTCAAATCGCTCGCCGCGATCGGCATCGATCCGAAGCTGCATGACATCCGCTTCGTGGAAGACGACTGGGAAAGTCCCACGCTCGGCGCTTGGGGACTCGGCTGGGAGTGCTGGTGCGACGGCATGGAAGTATCGCAGTTCACCTACTTTCAGCAGGTCGCGGGATTCGAATGCGCGCCGGTCTCCGGAGAGCTCACTTATGGGCTCGAGCGACTGGCGATGTATGTGCAAGGCGTCGACCGCGTGTTCGACCTCAACTTCAACGGCCGCGAAGGCGAGAAGAAGGTCACCTATGGCGACGTTTTCCTGCAGGCCGAGCAGGAATACTCGCGCCACAACTTCGAATTTGCCGAAACGGAGATGCTCTTCGAGCAGTTCAAGATGGCGGAGGCCGCCTGCCGCAACTACATCGCCGCCGGCTGGACCACGATCGGCAACAACAGGCGCCACCTGATGGCGCTGCCGGCCTATGACCAGTGCATCAAGGCGAGCCACGTATTCAATCTGCTCGACGCGCGCGGGGTGATTTCCGTGACCGAGCGGCAGAGCTACATTCTGCGGGTGCGCGAGCTTGCCAAAGCGTGCGGCGAGGCATGGCTCGCGACCGAAGCGGGAGGAGCAGGCGCATGAATGCCCAGCCAGAAATCGGCGGACGTACCCCGGTTGCGATCGATGTCGAGGCCGGCAAGAGTTATTGGTGGTGCGCCTGCGGGCGTTCGAAGAACCAGCCGTTCTGCGACGGCTCGCACAAGGGCACAGCGTTTACACCGGTTGAATGGAAGGCGGATCAGGCGTCGCGCACCTGGTTCTGCGCCTGCAAGCGCACCGGCAACCGGCCCATGTGCGACGGCAGCCACAAGAAGCTCAATCCAGAGCCGCAACGCTCGTGAAGCTGAACCAAGTTGGCGTCCGAGGCAGCCTCCCCTGGAGGGTCCTTCAGGGTGACCGGATACATGGGCCGAGGAGCATCGGTCACGGCTTGCCCGTGGGCGTTGCTGCACCAGATCCGGCGCCCTCCGGCTGGCCCACGAACACCATGTCACCTTTGATCAGGTCCTGGACCTTCGGCGGCCCCGATTTTTGCGGCCATAGATAGGTGACATGGAGCCGTGCGGTCACCTCGAGTCGTGCCGGGGCCGGCGTGACGAGCAGGGTTGCGGTGTGAACGGTGACCTCCGCGGGTTGCGCCCACGCGCCGGGAAGGGGGCTTGCGGCCAAGAAGCCCTGAACGATCGAGGCGGCGACCACCTTGACGAAGCGCGCAAACTCCGGATCGCGCACCACGAATTGCGACTTATCGCGGCTCGCATCGTATTCGAGCACGCAGGGAAGCTTAAGCTTCGTCAGCGCAGGCTCGTATTTTTCTCCGAGATCGATGCTGATGTGAGGCTTCGTGTCGTCCCAGACCACGCGCATCGGGACCGCAGGCGGGCCTTCGCTCCCCTTGAGGTACATCAGGTAGGCCGTCTCGTTGGCCGAGGCGGGAGCAGCGCCCGACAGCACGGCGAGCGCACACACGGCGGCGGCGCGCGCGGAAATGATGCGGCTGAGGATTCCCATCGAACGCACCGAACGCTGGTGAAGCCGACCGAAAATGTGCGGCATGGCGCCGAGCCCTGCAAGCGCACTCAGGCGGGCAAAGCTTGGCCGGGGAACGCGCGCCCCGCGCTTTTCGACTTAACAATGCCGACTGCGCCTGCTACCTGCTCGCGATGCCCGATTTTCTGCTCGAGCTGTTCTCCGAGGAAATTCCGGCGCGCATGCAGGCGCGTGCGGCCGAGGATTTGCGCAAGCGCGTCACGGATGCGCTCGTCGGCGCGGGACTGCTCTACGAGGGCGCCAAGGCCTTCGTCACGCCACGCCGGCTGGCGCTCGCAGTCAAAGGCGTGCCGGTCAGGCAGCCGGACGTGAAGGAGGAGAAGAAAGGCCCGCGCGTGGGCGCGCCAGAGAGCGCCATCCAAGGGTTTTTGCGTGCTGCCGGCCTCAAGTCGATCGGCGAGGCCAAGATCATGCCCGACAAGAGGGGCGACTTCTACGTGGCGGTGATTGACAAGCCGGGCCGGCCGGCGATCGACGTGCTTGCCGAAATCGTGCCGGAAGTGGTGAAGACGTTCCCCTGGCCGAAGTCGATGCGTTGGGGCGAGCAGTCGCAGCAGCCTGGCTCGCTTGCCTGGGTGCGGCCGTTGCATTCCATTGTCGCGACTTTCGGGCCGGAGACCGAGGAGCCGGACATCGTCGCGTTCGCAATCGACGGGATCAGAGCCGGGGACGAGACGCGCGGCCACCGCTTCATGGCGCCGCAGCCATTCAAGGTGCGCCGGTTCGAGGATTACGCGGCCAAGCTCGAAAAGGCCAAGGTCGTGCTCGATCCCGAGAGGCGTAACGAAATGATCCTCGCGGATGCCAAGAACCTCGCATTCGCGCAGGGCTACGAGCTCGTCGAGGATGCGGGCCTGTTGGCGGAGGTCGCAGGCCTGGTCGAATGGCCCGTCGCGCTGATGGGATCGTTCGAGAAAGAATTCCTGCGCATGCCTCCCGAGATCGTCCGCGCGACGATCCGCAATAACCAGAAATGTTTCGTGCTGCGCGAGCCCCGCACGTCGCAACTGGCCGACAAGTTCATCCTGGTCGCCAATATCGAGGCCGAGGACGGCGGCAAGGCGATCACCGCCGGCAACGAGCGCGTGATCCGCGCGCGGCTCGCGGACGCCAAATTCTTCTACGACAGCGATCTCAAGAACCGGCTGGAGGATCGGCTGCCGAAGTTCGAGGATATCGTCTTTCACGGTAAGCTTGGCACGCAATGGGAGCGCGTCGCGCGCATCGAGCGGCTCGCGGCGGAGCTTGCACCCGCCGTCGGTGCCGACGTGGAAAAGACAAAGCGCGCCGCGCGGCTCGCCAAGGCCGATCTACTCACCGAGGTGGTCGGCGAATTTCCGGAGCTGCAAGGGGTGATGGGAAAATATTACGCGCTGGCGCAAGGCGAGGATGCGTCGGTCGCGGCGGCCTGCGAGGAGCATTACAAGCCGCTCGGCCCCGCTGACCGCGTGCCAACAGCGCCCGTTTCAGTGGCCGTCGCGCTTGCGGACAAAATCGACACGCTGGTCGGCTTCTGGGCGATCGACGAGAAGCCGACCGGGAGCAAAGATCCCTACGCGCTGCGGCGCGCGGCGCTGGGGGTGATCCGCATTGCCCTGACTAACAGCAAGGTCGAGCTTTTCCCCCGGACGGTGTTTGAGACACACGGGAAGCGGTTTCGGACGAGCTTGTCTGAGCATGAAATCCTGCAAGAGGCGAGTAACTTTGAGGACTTTTTTCACGAGCGCCTTAAGGTGCAGTTGCGCGATGATGGTGCACGTCACGATCTTGTCGATGCTGTGCTTGACCTTGGCGGCAAGGAGGCAGGCATCGTTTCGATCGTGAGTCGAGTCGAGGCCCTTCGAAAATTCCTCGATACCGAGGACGGCAAGAATCTGCTCGCAGGGTACAAGCGCGCGACTAACATCATCCGCATCGAAGAAAAGAAAGACGACCACCTATACTCCG
>DATNNX010000145.1:0-20905 GCA_035601615.1 Xanthobacteraceae bacterium | reverse complement strand
CAACCTCACCGGCGGGCCGTACACCTGTCCCAACTATCGCGCCCGTGCGCGGGTCGTGTTTCAGAACAAGAATGTCATGTGCCAGTACCGCGCCGTCGGCCACCCGATCGCAACCGCAGTGACCGAAGGGCTGGTCGAACTGGCCGCCGCCAAGATCGGCATGGACCCGCTGGAAATCCGGCGCCGCAATCTCATCCCGGACGACGCGCACCCATCCAGCGGGCCGTCAGGCATCAAATTCGAGGCGCTGTCGCACCACGAATCGCTCGCCCATCTCGACGCCATGATGAATTACGCGGGGCTGCGCGCCGAGCAGAAGCGCCTGCGCGCAGAAGGGACCTATCGCGGTATCGGCTTTGCCTCCTTCATCGAGGTGACCAATCCGAGCGCGGCTTTCTACGGCATCGGCGGTGCAAAAATCTCGGCACAAGACGGCGTCACCATGAGGCTCGACGCGCAAGGCGCCCTCATCTGTCACACCGGCGTCACCGAACAGGGCCAAGGGGCCGAGGCGGTCATCGCGCAAGTTGCCGCCTCCTCCTTCGGCGTGCCGATCGAGCGCGTGCGGGTCATCACCGGGGACACCGACAACACCCCTTATGGCGGTGGCACCTGGGCCTCGCGCGCGGCCGGGATCGGCGGGGAAGCCGCCTGGCAGGCAGGCAAGGCGTTGCGCGCCAACGTGCTTGCCTGCGCTGCCTCGATCCTGCAGGCCAAGCCGGAGCATCTCGACATCCGCAACGGCGCCGTGGTCGATCGCGACAGCGACAACGAACGCCTCGCCTTGCACGAGCTTGCCCGCATCGCCTATTTCCGTCCCGACACGCTGCCGCCGGGATTTCAGGCAGAGCTGGTAGCCACGCGCCACTACGTGCCGCGCGCCTGGCCCTTCGCCTTCACCAATGGCGTGCAGGCGAGCTACGTCGAAGTCGATACGGACTCCGGTTTCGTGAGGTTGCTCAAGCACTGGTGCGTCGAGGACTGCGGCACCGTGATCAACCCACAGCTCGTCGACGAGCAGATTCGGGGCGGCGTCGTGCAAGGGATCGGCGCGGCGCTGTTCGAGCATTGCATCTACGATGCGCGTGGACAGCTGCTCAACGGCAACATGGCGGACTATCTCGTGCCGATGGCCGCGGAGATGCCCGACATCGAGGTCGGCCACGTGGTCACCCCGACGGCCGACTCGGAGCTCGGAGCCAAGGGCGCGGGCGAAGCCGGTACTGCCGGCGCGCCCGGTGCGGTCATGAATGCGATCAATGACGCGCTGCGCCCGCTTGGCGCAAAGCCCCTCACGGGCATGCCGTTCACGCCGGGGCGGATATTGCAGGCACTGGGGCGGATCAGTGAATCAACGCCGGCTTGATTGGATCGCAGCGGCCATCACGCGAGCGCAACAAGAGGAAATGCAAATGAACATTAAGGTGGGCAGGCAAGCGATAGCCGAAGCCACGGAGAAGCTGAAGAATTGGGGTCGCTGGGGCAAGGACGATCAGATCGGCACGCTCAACCACGTCAGGCCCGACGATATCGTGAAGGCCGCCCGCCTGATCCGCACCGGCAAGGTGTTTGCGCTCGGCATCCCGCTCGACAGCAACGGCCCGCAGACCGGCTTGTTCGGCGGACGCTTCAATCCCATCCACCAGATGCTGGCAACCGGCACCGACGCCATCGCCGGCCGGCAGGACTGGAACAAGATCCGCTATGCGGACGATACCTTGAATTTGTGTGTGCAGGGGGCGACGCACTGGGATGCGCTGGGACACATCTTCTACGAGGACAAGGCCTATAACGGCTATGACGCCAGGCTCATCGATGCCAAAGGACTCAACGTGCTGGGGATCGAACATTCCAAAAGCAAGATGGTGGGGCGCGGCGTGCTGCTCGACATCGCCCGCTTCCGCGGCGCGGACTGGCTCAACGACGGCGAAGGCATTTCCAACGACGAGCTCGATAGTTGCGCCAAGAAGCAGAACGTCGAGATCCGCCGCGGTGATTTCGTCATCATCCGCACCGGACAGCTGGAGCGCTGTCTCAAGGAGAAGAAATGGGGCGGCTATGCCGGCGGTGATGCGCCCGGCGTCAAGTTCGAGAATTGCTATTGGTGCCAGGACAAGGAAGTTGCAGCCATCTGTTCCGATACCTGGGGCGTTGAGGTGCGGCCGAACGAGACAACGGAAGCGAACCAGCCCTGGCATTGGGTGGTCATTCCGGCCATGGGCCTGTGCATGGGCGAAATCTTCTACCTCAAGGAACTGGCGGCGGATTGCGCCGCCGATGGCATCTACGAATTCTTCTTCTGCGGACCGCCGCTGATCATTACCGGCGGGACTGGATCGCCGATCAATCCGCAGGCCATCAAGTGATGCAATTTCACGTCATCCCTGGCGAGCGAGCGCGGCGAGGAAGACCCGGGACCCATGACCGCAGGCCGCGCGTTTGGTAACAAGAGCGGACGATTGGGTTCCGGTTCGCGCTCGCTTTGCTCGCTTGGCCGGGACGACAGCACAGAGAACGGAGGCTCCCATGGCCCGCTATCTCAAGCGCGGAATGGACGCGAGCGCGATCAAAGCCGCCGATGCCAAGGTGCGGGAGACGGTCGAAGGCATCCTCGCCGACATCGAGGCGCGGCGCGATGCGGCGGTGCGCGAATTCTCGGAAAAACTCGACGGCTGGTCGCCGGCTTCGTTCAAGCTTACGGCGAACGAGATCGAACGCGCAATATCCCAGGTCGGCAAGCGCGATCTCGATGACATCAAGTTCGCGCAGGCGCAGGTGCGCAACTTCGCACAGAGGCAAAAGGAGACCTTGCGCGATCTCGAGGTCGAGACGCTGCCCGGCGTCATCCTCGGTCACCGGCACATCCCTGTGAACTCGATCGGTTGTTACGTGCCCGGCGGCCGCTATCCCATGGTCGCCTCGGCGCATATGTCGATCGTGACCGCGCGCGTCGCGGGCGTGAATCGCATCATCGCCTGCGCGCCGCCGTTCAAAGGCGGGCCGCACCCGGCAATTGTCGCCGCCATGCATTTCGGCGGCGCCGATGACATCTACGTCCTCGGTGGCGTGCAGGCGGTCGCCGCTATGGCGCTCGGGACCGAGACGATCGCCCCCGTGGATATGATCGTGGGGCCAGGCAATGCCTATGTGGCCGAAGCCAAGCGGCAACTGTTCGGCCGCGTCGGCATCGATCTGCTCGCGGGTCCGACCGAAACGCTGATCATCGCCGATGACAGCGTGGACGGCGAGATCTGCGCGACCGATCTGCTCGGCCAAGCCGAGCACGGCCCGACTTCGCCCGCCATCCTCATCACTAATTCGGAAAAGCTTGCGCACGAGACGCTGCGCGAGATCGACCGACTGCTCGCGATGCTGCCGACCGCGGACGCGGCCGGCAAGGCGTGGGCGGACTTCGGCGAAATCATCCTCTGCGACAGCGAGGAGGAGATGGTGCGCGAGGCCGATCGCGTCGCCTCCGAGCATGTGCAGGTGATGACGCGAAATGCGGATTACTTCCTCGACAACATGAAGAATTACGGCTCGCTGTTTCTCGGTCCCCGCACCAACGTCGCCTATGGCGACAAAGTGATCGGAACCAACCACACGCTTCCGACCAAGAAGGCCGCGCGGTACACCGGCGGCTTGTGGGTGGGAAAGTTCCTCAAGACCTGCACCTATCAAAAGGTGCTCACCGACCAAGCATCTACGCTGATCGGCGAGTACTGCTCGCGGCTGTGCATCCTCGAGGGCTTCTATGCCCACGCCGAACAGGCCAATGTGCGCGTGCGTCGCTACGGCGGGCGCAACGTCGCGTTTGCCCAGGCGGCGGAGTGATGAGCCTGCGCCGTGAGCGCGATGGCCTCAGTCGAGCTTGCCAAAACGCCGTCGTTCCGTCTCGACGGCAAGCGCGCGCTGGTCACCGGCGCCGGGCGCGGCATCGGGCTCGCGGCAGCCTCGGCGCTGGCCCAAGCGGGCGCACACGTGACGCTCGTTGCGCGCACGCAAGCGCAGATCGAGGCTGCGGCACAAGCCCTTCGCACGCGCGGGGACAAGGCCGACGCGCTCAAGCTCGACGTCACCGATCTCGACGCCGTGCGCCGTGCGATCGCGGCAGCGGAACCGTTCGACGTGCTCGTCAACAATGCCGGCACCAATCGTCCAGCTCATTTGGTGGACGTCAAGGTCGAGGATTTCGACGCCATCTTTGCGCTCAACGTGCGCGCCGCCTTCTTCGTAGCGCAGGCCGTGGCTCGCCGCCTGATCGAGGCGAAGCGCCCCGGCTCGATCATCAACGTGTCGTCGCAGATGGGTCATGTCGGGGCGGCGCGCCGCAGCGTCTACTGCGCCAGTAAGCACGCGATGGAAGGCTTCACCAAGGCGATGGCGATCGAGCTTGCGCCGCACAATGTCCGCGTCAACAGTCTTGGACCGACGTTCCTGGAGACGCCGATGACGCGCCCCTTCTTCGAGGACAAGACTTTCCGAGCGGAAGTGCTCGCCAAGATCAAGCTTGGCCGGCTGGGTCAACTCGACGAGCTGACGGGCGCGATCGTGTTTCTCGCTTCCGACGCCTCCTCGCTGATGACCGGGGCAGCCCTCGTCCTCGACGGCGGCTGGACGGCGGAATAGCGCCGCCGCGACGTCGCGATCAACCCACCTTGACCGGATAGATGGGTGCCTCCCCGCTCAACACGCGCGCGACATCGGCGGCACATTTTGTCTGCAGCTCGTTGAGCGCCTCGACCGAATAGAAGGCCGTATGCGGCGTCAGGACAACATTGTCGCGCCCGATCAGCCCGGAGTCCTTGGGTAACGGTTCAACCGCAACCACGTCGAGCGCGGCTCCCGCGAGGTGCCCGGCATCGAGCGCCGAAACAAGCGCGTCTTCGTCGACCAACGGCCCGCGCGCGGTGTTGATGAGGCACGCGTCCTTCTTCATCTTGCGCAAGACCTCGGCATTGAACAGGCCGCGCGTGGCCGGCAGCAACGGCGCATGGACGGAAACGAAATCGGAGATTTCGAGCAACCGATCGAAGCTCACGCTTTCAACGCCGGCGGCGGTAACCGCGTGTTGCGGCACGCAGGGATCGTGGGCGACCACACGCAGCCCGAATGCCTTGGCCTTCGGCGCCAACGCGCGCGGAATGTTGCCAAAACCGACGAGACCGAGCACGCGGCCGGCGAGCCGGTGGATCGGAACCAGCGCTGGCATGTCCCAGCGGCCCGCCTGGACGAGCGCGTTCGACAGCGGAATTTTGCGCGCCAACGCGAGCAGCAACGCCATTGCGTGATCAGAGACCTCCTGCATGCAATAGTCCGGCACATAGGTCACGGTGATGCCGCGCTCGAGCGCGGCCGGAATGTCGATGTTGTCGACGCCGAGCCCGAAACGGCCGATCGCCTTGCAGCGCGTCAGTTGCCGCAGCAGATCGCCCGATAGCTTGGCGTAGGTGACCAGGATGGCGTCGGCATCTCGCGCCACCGCCAAGATGTCGTCGGCCGACGCGCTTTTTGCCAGGCGCAGTTCGGGGTCAATGCGCGCAAGCGCGGCCCTCGCTGGATCGAGCGAGGGGAACGGGCTGTCGGTGACCGCGATCAAGGGACGGGGCATGAGCCACTCCCGGATAGGCTGCCGTCACCTTTGCAAGACTTCCGGGTTGACGCAATTCGGCGGCAACTTCCCGTCGAGCAGCGCGAGGATATTGTCGACGACGATATTCGCCATCTGCTCGCGCACTTCCAACACCGCGCTGCCCAGATGCGGGGTGGTGACCACGTTCGGCATTTTCAGCAGCGCCGGGGTCACCTTCGGCTCGTGCTCGAACACGTCGAGCCCGGCGCCGGCGATTTGCCGCTTCTTGAGCGCGCGCGCGAGCGCCGCCGCGTCGACGATCGTCCCGCGCGCCGTGTTGATAAGATAGGCGGTCGGCTTCATGAGCGCCAATTCGCGGCTTCCGATCTGATGCATCGTTTCCGGCTTGAGCGGCGAGTGCACGGAGACGAAATCCGATTCCTTCAGCAGCTGATCG
This sequence comes from Xanthobacteraceae bacterium, assembly GCA_035601615.1. Taxonomy (GTDB): domain Bacteria; phylum Pseudomonadota; class Alphaproteobacteria; order Rhizobiales; family Xanthobacteraceae; genus VAZQ01. Next base: position 14,876 of record DATNNX010000145.1, on the reverse strand, counting down.
AGCGGCACGTAGGTCATCTCGAAGTCCTGCTCGAGACTCTCCGGTTTGCGGCCCGGCGCCCAATATAGAGTGCGCATATCGAACCCTTTAGCGCGCCGCGCAACGCGAGTGCCGATACGCCCGCCGCCGCCGATCAGTCCGAGGGTCTTGCCGTAGAGCGCGGTCCCCACGAGATAGCTCGATTGCGCGCCGGGAAAGCGTCCCTTGTGGACCAGGCGGTCGGCTTCCACCATGCGCCGGGCGACCATCAGCATGAGTCCAAAGGTGAGGTCGGCGGCCGCTTCCGCCACGATCGGCGGCACAACCGTTACCGGGATCTTCCGCTTCGTCGCCGCGGCGACGTCGATATTCTCCGGCGCGATGGACTGCGAGGCGATCATCCGCAGTTTCGGATTTGCCGCAATCACCTGACGGTCGATCTGATCATGCAACAGCGCGAACAAAACATCACATCGGCGGACAGCGGCCATCAGCGCCTGCTTCGCGATGATGTGGCTCGAGTCGGGGTTGACCTTGACGGTCGCGACGCGGCGCAGGCGCTCGATCGCGCTGCCGGCAACCGGCTGGGTGATGAAGATGCGCGGGCGCATCAGGCCATCCAACGCACGATGCCGGCGACGCCGTCGACCGCAACCTGCGAGCCGTCGGGGATGCGACCGGTGGCCTCGAGGACACCGAGCACCATCGGGATACCGCGCTCGCGCGCGAGCGAGGCGAGATGCGACGTAGAGCCGCCGAGCTCGGCAACCACACCGGCGACGCGCGGCAGCACATGACTCAGGGCGGGGCTGGCGATGCGCGTGACAAGCACGTCGCCGGGCGCAACCCGCGCCAGCTCGCATTCGCAGTTCACCACGACCGCGCGCCCGGTCCCCCAGCCGACACCGGCCGGATGTCCGGAAAGGCCGGGATGCTTGCGCCAGATCTCGTCGGGAACGGCGATGGGCTCGACGACGAGCGTGCGTGCCTGCAGGAGCTTGAAACCGGTGGCGTCGAGCGCCCATTCGATCTCGACCGGGCCGCCGATCGCACCTTCCGCCTTGCGCATCATGCGGCCGAGCGCGACCGCCTGCGCCGCGTCGAGACATGGCGCGCTGACGAGGTCTTTCGGCACCGCCTGCGGCGCGCCCCCGTGCCCGCAGCTCTCGCGGTGGTGCTTGCGGCCGGCTTCGATCTTGCGAACAAATCCCTGGCGCGAGAGCACGATTCGGTCGGGAACGATCTCGCCTTGCGCGATCGTGGAGCCCAGCCCCCAGGTCGCGCTGATGAGCATTCCCCCGGCGGCTGTCTCGCTCAGGCCGCCGCCTGAGGCACGCGCATCGACGAGCGGCTGGATGAGAACGGCCATGGCTGTGTCTGCCGGGCAGCATCCGTGACAGTCCATGGCCCGGCGCGCAGTCGTGGTCCACAGCGCAGCCCAGCAGGCGCGCACGGCGGTCATCAGTGCGACCTCCTCGTCTACGCCGAGAAAGCTCTCGAACTGGCCGGCGAAATTGCTGCCCTTCCTATCCTCGATCAGGGCCGACGAGCGCACCGCGCTTGCACGCCCACTTGCCTTGCGCTGCGCGTCCCACGCCGCGCGCAGCGGCGCGAGGATTGCCGGCGCGATCGGTTGCTCGTAGAGCGCGAGCCTGATCTCGACCGACAGCCGGCGCTGCTCGGCCGGCTCGGCGGCGGCGAAGCGGCGGATCAGTGACGTCAGTCCAAGGGCCGCGATCTGCGCCTCATATGCATCGGCGCTCAGGCAGAAGCCGCCGGGCGTCGGCAGACCGGCACGCCCCAGCGCCGCCAGGTTCGCAGCCTTCGGCCCGATGTGCTCGGCATCGAACGCTGTGGCCTCGGCGAGCGGGATGATGATCATAGGCGTTCAGCCTCGTTCGTTTCGAGTCAGCGCAACTGCGGTCTCCGCGTCTGCACGCACTTTACTTCCACCCTCACCAATCGGGATCACCATCGCAGCACTACGCACCGGCGCCGCGATCGAACTGCGTCATTTCACGTGATCGGCGTAGCCTGGGATCGGATCGACCACGGTGATCTGCTTGACCGGAAAGTTGGAGATGATCTCGATCTCCTTCTTGTGCACGATCAGCATCTCTTCGATGCGCACGCCGTAGCGGAATCGCTTACCGTGCTGCGTCTCGAGCGCAAACGTCATTCCGGCCTTGATCTCGACCGGATGGTCGAGCGACCAGATGCGCGAGATCACCGGGGGGTCGTATTGCGCGAGCCCCAGACCATGGCCCCATAGATTCGCCGCCGCCTGGTCCTCTTCTTTGTACCCCCAGGCCTCCTTCGCGGACGGCCACTTCTTGGCAATTTCGCGCGTGGTGGTGCCGGCTTTGACCGCATGAATCGAATCGTAGAGCCATTCCAGTGCAGTCGCGTAGGTATCCTTCTGCTCCTTGGTGGGCTCTTTGCCGACGCAATAGGTGCGGTAATAGCAGGACTTGTAGCCGTTCCAGGTGAGCGCGGCCAAATCCATGAAGACGATGTCGCCGGGCTGAATGATGCGGTCGGAGAAATTGCGCCAATTCGGCCAGGTGTTGGGCCCGGAGGAGACGATCACGTCCTCGACATCCTCCATTCCGGGAATGCTGTAGAGATATTTCATCAGGTGAGCCGTGACCTGATTCTCGGTGATGCCGGGGCGCAGGAACTTCATGCATTCCCAATGCGTCGCGTCGCCGATTGCGCCGACGATGCGCATGCATTCCTGCTCGTCGGAGTTCTTGACGGCGCGCGCCTCCATCATCGGCGTCATGCCATCGACCCAGTTGATCTTCTTGTCCTTGAAGATGCTGATCATGTTGATGTCGATGAAGTCGACGCCAAGCTTTTGCCCAGCGACCCCGTGACGCTTCATCTCGTAAAGGATCGCATCGGTGAATTTCTTCACCTGCTGTTGTGAGGCGGGACCAGCCGCGCCTTTGATCCAGGCATAGGAGTAGCGGACGTTCTCTTTCGGGATCCACGGCGAGTGGCGTTCGATCTGAAAGCCGAGGTCCCCCTGCTCGAACAGCACCGGCGCGCCGTCACCGCACAGCAGCGCGTAGCGCAACCCAGGCTTGAGCCGGTTCCAGCCGGGCGTGAGCGTGCCGGTGAGATAGCGCACGTTCTCGTCGTACATGCACAACAGCGCGCCGAGGCCGTGCATCTTCATGTGCTCGCGCGCGCGCTCGGTCCGATATTTCCTCAACCGGTCCCAGTTGACGCGTTGCTGCCAATCCAATCCTGCGATGCCGAAGTTGGCCGTTCCCATTGACCCTCGCGAGCGCAAAGAGCGCGGATGTTCTTGTTCTTCAGGCGCGAACCCTAGCCTTGCGGTCGGCCTTGCCAAAATAATATATTTTACGTCTGGGCATCAGTTTTTGTGATAGATAGCGGCATGGCCGACATCGCGCTGCGCCAGGTTCGCGCCGTCATCGCCGCCTGCGAGGAAGGTTCGTTCACGCGCGCCGCCGAGCGCGAGAACGCGACGCAGTCCGGCATTTCGCAGCACGTCGCCGCGGTCGAGCGCGCGCTCGGCGTCAAGTTGTTCGAGCGCTCCGCGCGCGGCATCGTGCCGACGCCGGCGGGGCTGCGTTATTACAAGAATTGCATCGAAGCCGTCGGCCGCCTGGAACACGCCAATGAGGAAGCGCGCAGCCTGGCAGGCCAGATCAGCGGCGATTTGCGCGTCGGGCTCATGCCCACCTTCACCCGGGCGGTGCTGGCGCCCACCTTGGAGGATTTCGTTCCCCGTCATCCCAACGTGCGGCTGCACGTTTTGGAGGGTTACAGCGCCTTTCTCACCGACATGGTGCTAGCCAACGAGCTCGATTTCGCCATCGTGCCGGCCTTCGAGGGACGCACGGGGCTGAAATCCCGGCTGCTGGTGCGCGACCGTGAGATGCTGCTCTCAGGCCGGCAGCGGGGGCTCACGCCACTCGCACCGGTGCAGCTCGCCGATTGCGCGCCGCTGAAAATCGTCGTGCCCGGGGCGCAGAACGTCCGCCGCCGCAACCTCGAAACCTATTTCCAGACGCATGGGGTGGAGATCGCCGCCATGCTGGAAATGGATGCCATGATCGGCACGCTCGAATTCGTCGCGCGTTCGGATTGGGTCACGGTGCTGCCGAGCCTCATCTGCATCAATGACCTCGATAAAGGCGATCTCGTCGTCAATCCAATCGTCAAGCCGACGCTGCGTGGCGAATTCGTGATCATTCAGCCGGGGCGGCGTACCTTGAGCGCGCTGGCGCGGCGCTTCCTCGAGTGCTTCGAAGCGCAAGTGGCCAATATCCACGGCGCCTGGGAGCGCGTGCTGGCGATGCCGACCGCGGCAAATGATCGCAGGCGGCAAATCACCGGCGGCCGCCATCGCGGCTGAGTATCGCCGCTCGAGAGCTGCGGGCCGCCGAGCAAGACTCCGTTCATTCCCGCGCAAGCGGGAATTCAGGGCGAAAGAGTGGGTCCCCGCTTTCGCGAGGACGATCGGAAAAAATGAGCACGTCAGCAGTAGCCGCTCAGCTCGCGTCCTGTCCGGGATCCGCCTTGAGCCCCGCCGCCTCGATGCCGGCGATGGCGCAGGCCTCGTCGCGATCGGAGGTATCGCCGGAAATGCCGACCGCCCCGACGATGTCGCCGGCTGCGCTTCTGATCAACACGCCGCCCGGATTGGTCACCATGCGTCCGCCGCTGGCCGCCGCCAGCATCGTGAAGAACTGCGGCGTCTTGGCCGCCCGCGCCGCGAGCGTGCGCGAGCCGAAGCCCATGCCCAGCGCGCCCCACGCTTTGCCGAAGGCGATGTCGAAGCGCAGCAGGCCGGATTTGTCCTCGCGCTTGAACGCCACGAGGTGACCGCCTGCGTCGAGCACGGCGACAGTGAGCGGGGCGCAGTTCGTCTCTCGGCCCTTCTTGAGGGCGGTGTCGACGATGGTCGAGGCTTGAGCAAGCGTTACACTAGACATATCGGCTCCTTGTCGAGACAGTACGTGTGTGGCTCAAACGGTTTCAGAGCGCTGCATCGCGCGGTTTGCCCAGTAGACCGAGACGGCGGACACCTCCGCCGCGCCCGAAACGTTTCGTTTGGTTTCTTCGTAGCAGGCGAGTGTCTTCTCCGTCAGCGGCAGCGCCACTCCGCGCGCCTTCCCCTCGGCCAGCATGGTGTGCAAATCCTTGACCGCGCTGTCGACGTCGAAAGTGACCGGCCCGGCCTCCCCACCCTTGAGCATCTGCGCCACGCCGGCGCCGCGCACCTTGAGCACGTTCGGGCCGCCCGAAGTATCAGCGAGCAGGTCCATGATCCGCGCCGGGTCGAGCCCGAGCGGGCGGCAGAGCGCGAGCGCCTCCCCGAGCGCCTGCCAATAGATCATCAGCGGCATGTTGATGGTGAGCTTCATCACCGAGCCGGAACCGATCGGGCCGCAATGTTCGAGCCGGCGGCAAAGCTGTTCGAGGATCGGCTGCGCGCGCGCGGCGTCGGCGCCCTCGGCTCCCATCAAACCGATCAGCTTGCCCTGCCGGGCCGGACCGGTCGAACCGCCGACCGGACACTCGACGAAGGCGGCGCCCTTCGCACGCACTCTGGCCGCGAGCTCGACCTCGGTGCGCGGCTCGACCGTGCTCATCTCCATGAAAAGTTTTCCCCGAACATCGGGAGCGAGCAATCCGGAGGCGCCGCCATAGACCGCCTCGATGGCGGCGGCATTGGTGAGAATGGTGATGACAGCATCGTTTATGCTCGCGAGCTCGGCGGGTGTCGCGGCGACGGCGGCGCCGGCAGCAGCAATGGGCTTTACTTTCTCGGGGGAGCGGTTCCAGACCGTGATCGTGTGTCCGACTTCGATGAGGCGAAGCGCGATCGCCGCGCCCATTTTGCCGATCCCGGCGATCCCGATTTGCATCGGACGTGCCTCCTTACGCTCGTTTCCAACCTGCCATCTCGGGGAGTTGCTGGCGACGATACATTGCGCTTGAACGCAGCGGAAGCCGCCGTGTAGCGTCCGCCCCCGCGTCGATCGGCAACTGAGGACGGACCATGGCGAAAAGCAAAGTCGGTATCGTCGGGCTGGGCATCATGGGAGGCGCGTTCGCGCGCAATATCGTTGCAGCCGGATGGCGCGTAACAGGCTATGACATCGATGCGAACCGCCGCCGCGCCATGGCACGCGCCGGCATCGAGATCGCGCCCGATGCGAAGGCGCTCTCGGCCGACGTCAAGACCATCATCACCAGCCTGCCGAAGCCCACCGCGCTCGACGCAACGGTAGAGGCGATCATTCAGGCACGCGTGTCGCCGCGCATTGTCGTCGAGGCCAGCACGTTTGCCATCGACGACAAGCTCAGGGCAGAGCGTGCGCTGCGCAAAGCCGGCCACGTGATGCTGGACTGTCCTGTGAGCGGCACCGGCGCCCAGGCCAAGACGAAGGATCTGGTCATCTATGCGAGCGGCGAGCCCAAGGCGATCCGCGCCTTGCGTCCGCTGTTTGCCGCGTTCGCGCGCGCGGTGCATGACCTCGGCGCGTTCGGCAACGGCAGCCGCATGAAGTACGTCGCCAATCTTCTCGTCGCCATCAACAACGTCGCCAGCGCCGAGGCGATGGTGCTCGGGCTCAAGGCCGGCCTCGACGCACAGACGGTGTTCGACATGGTTCGATCGGGCGCGGCCAACTCGCGCGTTTTCGAGTTGCGGGCGCCGATGATGGTGAGAGATCGTTACGAGGACGCCAGCATGAAGATATCGGTCTGGCAAAAGGACATGGCCGTGATCGGCGAGTTCGCGCACTCGCTCGGCTGCCCGACGCCAATGTTCGACGCGACCGTGCCGATCTACGACAAGGCGATGCGCGGCGGACACGCCGCGCACGACACCGCGGCGGTCTGCGCCGTGCTGGAGAAGATGGCGGGCGTGAAGCGAAAGACAAGGCAGCGGGCGAAGCGGCCGTGAGGGCCGCCGTGTGCTCAGCACCTTAAATCGCGGATTGTCGCGCTATCCCGTGGCTGGGTTGCTACGGAAGCCGCGGGAATGAGTGCCGTGATAACGGACGAGCGGATGCTCGCGAAAGTGGCGATCGAACGCCGCACGGTCTGCTCCGAGATCACCTCGCAGGCACCCGTCATTACTCCCGCAAAAAGTCGAGCACCGCGGTTTCCGCCAGCACCGCTTCGGGAATGCTGTGACGGCGTGAGCGGGCGCGCTCCTCGGCGGTCTGCATCGCCTGGAGGTAGGCGCCGAGGTGGCGGGCGCGCTCGATGATGCGCCGTCCGACCGGCAGCCGTTGCGCCTCGAAGCGTCGCAGCGCCGGCTCGACGTCATCCGCGTCCAGCGCCGCAGCCATCACTGCCGCATCGTCTGCCGCCTTGGCGACGCCGGCGGCGACGTGCGGACGCGCGACGAAAGCCGCGTCGCCGATGATGGCAACCCGGCCGAACGCCATGCGCGGCGTTTCCAGATCGTAGATCGGCTGCAAGATGGGCTCCGCGATCATGCGCACCACCTCACCGAATTGCGGCGCGAGCAGCCACTCGGCGGCCGCGCGCATCTGCGCAATCGCCTCGCGCCGGATCAGCGGCGGCGGGATCGATATCGTGTGGGTCGTGCCGGTCTCATCGGTGAGCAGACGCTTGAGTTCGGTGTCCTCGTCGGCCGGCCGGTACCAAACCACGTTGTAGCGGCGCTGCCCTGGACGCAGATCGTTATCGGGGCCGGCGACCGGATAACCCAAAAACTGCTCGCCCGGCGGCAGGCAGAAGACCATGGAATCGAACAGCTCGCGATGGATCGTCGGCGCAAACGTCGCCTCCGCAATCAACGCGCGCCAGGCCACGTAACCGGCGTAGCTCGGCAGCAGCTGCGGCAGGCACTGCTGGCGGATGGTGGAACGAAGGCCGTCCGCGCCCACCAGCAGGTCACCTTCCGCCGCGCCGCCATCGCCAAACTGCGCCAGGACAGAGCGCTCGGTTTGCACGAAGCCGCTGACGCCGCGGCCGCGGTGGTAATGCTCGGGAGGGAACGCGTCTCGCAGCAGCCGGTAGACGCGCTCCCAGGCGGTCAAAACCTGGGGACAGGCAAACTCGCCGGCCAAGCGGCCGGAGGTGTCCAGGATTTTGCGCGTCGTGATCTCAACGCCCAGATCGGTGGCGTCGATCCCGAGCCGCCGCAGCGTCTCGATCAGATCAGGCTGCGCGACGATGCCGGCGCCGCGATCCGCAAGCTCACCCTCGACCCGCTCGAACACATCGACCTGCCAACCGGCGCGGCGCAGCAGCAGCGCCGCCAAGAGCCCGCTCATCGAGCCGCCGACGATGAGCGCGTGCCTCCTCGGCCTGCGCATTTCGCTCGATCCTGTCGTTTCCTGCCGGGCAAAAGTTGCTATATATCGGGCCAAACCTGGAGGAATGCCATGGCCCTGACGATGCTGGACAAGCAGCCGGAAACCGCGATGAAGTCACCGTGGCCGCCGGAAATCTTTGCAGAGTTCGAGCGGGAGAAGAACAATCCCAATCCCTGCGTCGGCAACGCGCTGGTGTCGGAGAGCGATCGCGTACGCGTGTGGACCATCCGCCTCAAGCCCGGTGAGCGCATTGGATTCCACCGTCACGTGCTCGATTATTTCTGGACCGCAGTGACCGGCGGCCGCGGACGCCAGCACGTACACGACGGGACCACCGTCGAGTATACCTACGCGCCCGGCGAAACCCGGCACGAAACTTATGGCCGCGGCGAGTTCAAGGTGCACGATCTCGAAAATCTCGGCGACAAAGAGATGGTCTTCATGACCGTGGAATTCCTGCAGAGCGCCAACCAGCCGCTGCCGCTGCCCGAAAGCGTGTGTCCGAAGGCCGCAGCGTAAGCGGCGGGCACAACTTCGCCGATCCAAGCAGCAGAGGCGAGCACGCGTCGCCCCGCCCGCGCGATCAAACAGGCTAGCCAAGGCGACAGCGTTCCTGCACACTCACAAGCAAACGGCTCGCCCGCGCGCATGAGCACGTCGGCGGAGCGAGGCTTTGGGGGAGCAGGTGGGCCTCAGCTTCGATCTGCTGATCAACGCGCTGATCGCCGGCATCCTGCTCGGTGGATTTTATACGGCGGTCACAATCGGCGTATCGATTTCCTTCGGCATCCTCGACATCGTCAACATCGCGCATCCTGCCTTCATCATCCTCGGCTCGTATATCGCCTACATCGTCAACGCCCGCCTCGGCATCGATCCGATCGCGACCAGCATCATCATGCTGCCGGCCTTTTATCTCCTCGGCGCCGGCATCTATCAGGTCTACTACGAATCCTTCGAGCGGCGCGGGCAGGAGGCGCTGCGCGGCCTGTCTTTCTTCTTCGGCTTGCTCTTCGTCACGGAGGTGATGCTCATTCTGGTCTTCGGCGTCGACTACCGCTACGTCGAAGCGCCCTATATCGGGCCGAGCTGGCACATCGGCGTGATGGATTTTCCATTGCGCATGCTCGTGCCCTGCATTGCCGCGCTTGCTATGTTTGCTGCGCTCGAACTTTACCTCTCGCACACGTTCATCGGACGTGCGATCTCCGCCGTGGCGCAGGATCAGCTGGCGTTGCGGCTCATGGGCGTCTCGCCGATCCGCATCAAGCGCATCGCGTTCGGCATTTCCATCGCGACCACAGCCGTCGCCGGTGCGCTGCTGATCATCATCCAGCCGGTCGAGCCCTCGGTCGGACGCGAGTATATCGGCCGGGTCTTTGCGATCTGCGTACTCGGCGGGCTCGGCAGCCTTCCCGGGACCGTGATCGGCGCGATGCTGCTCGGCATCATTGAGAGCTTCACCGCCACGTTTTACGGCCCGTCCTGGGCGCCTGCGGTGGCGTTCGGGGTCCTACTGCTCACCCTCGCATTTCGGCCGGCGGGTCTGCTCGGTCGTTAGGATTGCCGATCGTGCGAACGCCGGTCTTTTTCTTGATTTCGATCGCGGTCGCGGCTGTCGTGTTCTTCGCTGCGCGCCTGGTGAGCAACGATTACGTGTTCTTCGCCGGCTACACCGTTCTGCAATTCGTGGTCCTGGCGACCGCTTGGAATATTCTCGGCGGATATACCGGCTACGTCAATTTCGGCTCGGCCGCGTTCTTTGCGCTGGGCGCCTATGCGACGGTGTTCCTGCACAAATTGTATCCATTGCCGATTCCACTATTGATCGTTACCGGCGGGATCGTGTCGGGAGTCGTCGGGTTCGGCATGGGCTATTTGACGCTGCGGCTGCGCGGCGCCTTTTTCGCGATCGCCACGCTCGCACTCGCCGTCGTGCTGCAGACCTTGGTCGTCAACTGGGACTATGTCGGCGGCTCGCGCGGCGCCTACATCATTCGGCCGAACGAGATTGCGCTCGTCGGCCCGTACATCCAATACCTGTTTCTATTGATGCTCGCGCTGACGGTCTTCGCGCTCACCATTGCGCGCGGTATCGAGCGGTCGCAGCTCGGCTATGGTTTCGCCACGATCCGCGACGATGAGCTGGCGGCGGAAGCCTCCGGCGTGCCGACGCTGCGCCTCAAGCTCATCGCCACCACACTGTCCGGAGCGCTCATGGGCATGGCGGGAGCGCCTTTCCCCTACTATATCGGCTATCTTCAGCCGTCGTCCGCCTTCGGGCTCGAATACGCCGTCAACTCGATCGCCATGCCAATGATTGGCGGCACGACCAGCTGGGTCGGGCCACTGATCGGCGCTATCCTGCTTGGATCGTTGCAGCAGATCGCGACCGTGACCATTTCGTCGGCGGTCAACCTTCTCATCGTCGGCTTGCTGCTGGTCGCGTTCGTCATCATCGCTCCAAACGGCATCGTCGGGCTGGTGCAGGGCTGGACGCGCGGAAGGGCAAAGTGATGCCTAGCCCGCTGCTCGAGGTCGCCGGTTTGAGTAAACGTTTCGGCGGCTTTGTCGCACTCGACGGAATCGATCTCGCCGTCGCCGAGGGCGAACGCGTCGGCTTGATCGGTCCCAACGGCTCCGGCAAATCGACCTTGGTCAACTGCATTTGCGGGACGCTCGTGAACGAAACCGGCACTGTGCGCTTCAACGGCGAGACGGTCGACCGGCTGCTGACCCATGAGCGCACCCGCCGCGGCATAGCGCGCAGCTTTCAGCTTCCACGCCCGTTCACGACATTGACGGTGGCCGGCAATCTGCGGGTGCCGCTCCTCTATACGGTGAACGCGCGGCCGGGACACGCGCTTTCCCCGACCGAACTCGATGCACGCTGCGCCGAGCTATTGGAGCTCGTCGGTCTCGCCGACAAAGCAACCCACCTGCCGCGCGATCTCACGCAGGTGGAGATGCGCAAGCTCGAACTCGCGCGCGCCATGGCCGCCGAGCCGAAGCTCCTCATTGCCGACGAATCCATGGCGGGCCTTTCGCATTCGGAGGTGGACGACATTGTGGGATTACTCATTCGGCTCAACGAGCGCGGGATCACCATCATCCTGATCGAGCACATCATGCGTGCGGTCATGAAGTTCTCGCAGCGAATCATCGTGCTGGTGTCCGGCAAGAAAATCGCGGACGGCGCGCCCGATACGGTGATCCGCGATTCCGAGGTGGAGAGGGCGTATATTGGCCAATAGCCTCACCATCGAGAAGATCGACGCCGCCTACGGCGCCGTGCGCGTGCTCGAGGACGTGTCGCTCAACGTCAATTCGGGCGAGACGGTGGTGCTGCGCGGGACGAACGGCAATGGCAAGTCGACGCTGATGAAATGCGTCATGGGGATCGTGCGCCCACGCGCCGGACGCATCGTGGTCGAGATCGACGGCGAAAAATACGACCTCGTCGGTCGCAGCACGGAGCAGATCGTCGATCTCGGCATCGCGTTGGTGCCCGAAGGCCGCCGCCTGTTTCCGCGTCTGACCGTCGAGGAAAATCTCCTGCTCGGCGCCTTCCGGCGCAAGGCGCGCGCCGCGCTGAAGTCCAACCTGGATTTCTGCTTCGAATGCTTCCCGCGCCTGGCCGAGCGGCGCGGCCAGCTCGCCGGCTCGATGAGCGGCGGCGAGCAGCAGATGCTCGCCTTGGCACGCGCGTTGATGCTGGCGCCTCGCATCCTCTTGATCGACGAGCCCTCGGTCGGCCTGGCGCCGGTGCTAGTCAGCCGCACCATCGACAAGATCAAGGAGCTCAAGGACCAGTACAAGCTCACGGTACTGATGGCGGAGCAGAACTTCCCGCAAGCGCTGCGCATCGCCGACCGCGGCTATGTCATCGTCCACGGCCAGATCGCGTTCGAAGGCCGCTCCGCCGACGAGCTCAACAACAACGAGCTGATCCGCAAGTTTTATCTCGGGCTCTAGCCGAAGAGCGCAAGCCGGCGACGCCGACTTGCGCTCGTGTTCCAGTTCGGACCGGGCCGCCGTGTTATGGACGACGGCGGGCTGAGGGGCGAGCCTATTTCGCCTTCTCGTAAGGGTAGATCACCTTGCCCGACTCGTACTGCGCGGGCGAGACCACGACCTGCGTCGAGATGTCCTTGAATTGCGCGACGTCGTTGCCTTTGACGTTCTGGAACTGCACCTGCAGCACGCGCGACTCCGCCCATTCACCGCCCTTACCGAATTTCACGTCACCGACCACGGTCTTGAACGTGTTGGCGCGGATGTAGTCGCCGAGCTTGGCATCATCGAGACTCTTAGTGCCCTCCACCGCCTGCTGCAGCACCTGCAGCTGCGCGTATCCCCACGGCGCCATGTAGTAGCCGAGCGGATCGACGCCTTCGGCCGCGGCGCGCGCCTGATAGCGCTTCATGAGATCGGCAACGCCAGGGAAATCCATCTTCGGCACCGGCAACCAAAAGTCGTAGTTGGTGAAGCCATTGAGCAGCGGACCGAGCTGCGTCTTTATCGCAGTCGCCTGCAGGCCGACCATGCCCCCGCCGATCATCTTGGGCTTGAAGCCGATCTCGTTCACCGCACGAACCATGCCGACCGAGTCGGGCGGATAGGAGCAGACCACAACGAGGTCAGGGTTGGTGGCCTGGATCGCGCGCACGATTGGCGCGAAATCCGTCGTCGACGGCGGATAGGTCTTGTCGTAGACGACTTTGAGCTGCGCCTTCTTCGCGTTCTCGCGCGCCCCGTCGGCCGCATTGCGCGAAAACTCTTGATCTGCGGCCACGATCGCCACCGTTTGCGGCTTTGAGTCCTGCGCCATGGCGACGTCGAAGAAGCCCTTGGTGAAGGCCGGCTTCGCGTCCGGGCCGGAGGGAATCATCGCGAAGTAGTTGGGATAGTTGAACTCGCTGTTCACCGCGAGACCAAGCAATCCAACGAAAGTCTTCTTGCGTTGAATCACGATCGGCATGGCCGGAGCGATCATGGCCGTGGCATAGGGCCCGATGATCAGATCCACCTTGTCGATGTCGAGCAGCTTCGTATAGATCGACGGCACTTCGGCCGGCGAACTCTTGTCATCATAGTAGATGAGCTTGACGGGACGACCGAGCAGGCCGCCTTTCGCATTGACCTCCTCTTCCCAAATCTTCTGCGCCAGCAGCGCCGACTTGCCGTTCGGCGCGAGTCCGCCGGTCAGCGCCATGCTGTAGCCGATCTTGATCGGCTCGCCGGATTGGGCCCATGTTGCGCCTGCCAGCAGCGCGCACGTTGCGAGGCCCGCGCAAAGTCGGGCAAGCCAGTTCACTGCCCGCTGGATTGCGTGATGCTGCATCGTCATCCTCCCGTTATGCTCGTTTTTGCGCCATTTTATGGGCAACCGGCGGGGCCGCGCTAGTGGGCCGCTAACGTGTCGCATCGCCGCCTTCGACAATAACGGTTTCGACTTCGCCGGCGCCGCTGCGGCGGAAGGCCGCGGCACGGTCGTATTCGGGCGAGGTGAAGCAGGCGACGCCCTGCTCGAAGGTGGGAAACTCGATCACTACGAAGCGGTGGAACTTGGCCGGCCCTTCCATGACCTGGTACCGGCCGCCGCGCGCGAGCACTTTGCCGCCGAACTTGGCGATGATGCCCGGCACGAGGTCGGTGTATTTCTTGTATTCGGTCGGATCGTTGATCTTGGATCGCGCAATCCAGTAGGCCGGCATGATGTCCTCGTTCGCATCTGGCTTGCAGTCGCCGGCGTAATGAAACGGACGGCGCTGCGGAAATTGAAGCATAAGGAGTGCTGCACATGGCACGCAAGTTGATCGACATTTCGGTGCCGCTGGAGAACGACGTTGCGGCCGATCCGCCCGGTTACGGACCAAAAGTCGATTACTTCAGCCACCAGCAGACGGCGGCGGACCTGATCAAGTTCTTTCCTGGGCTACGCGAAGAAGATTTACCCGATCGTGAAGGCTGGGCGATCGAATGGATCAGGCTCTCGACGCACAACACGACCCACCTCGACGCGCCGTGGCATTTCGCCTCCACCATGGATCGCGGGAAACGTGCGATTACGATCGACGAGGTCCCGCTCGAATGGTGCTTTCAGCCTGGCGTCAAACTCGATTTCCGTCATTTCCCCGATGGTTATGTGGCGAGCGCCCGCGACATCGAAGCCGAGCTTGGCCGCATCGGGCATCAACTCGCGCCGCTCGAGATCGTGCTGGTGAACACGAGCGCGGGCGCCGCCTACGGCTGTCCCGATTACGTTAGCAAGGGCTGCGGCATGGGCCGCGAGGCAACTCTCTACCTGCTCGAGCGCGGCGTGCGCGTGACCGGCACCGACGGCTGGAGCTGGGACGCACCATTCGTCCACACGAAGGAGAAATATCGCACGACCCGCGATCCCAGCCTGATCTGGGAGGGCCACCGTGCCGGCCGCGAGATTGGCTATTGCCATATCGAGAAGCTCAACAATCTCGAGGCGCTTCCGGCCGATGGCTTCATGGTGAGCTGCTTTCCGGTCAAAGTGCGCGGCGGTTCCGCTGGCTGGACGCGCGC
>DATNNX010000144.1:0-16654 GCA_035601615.1 Xanthobacteraceae bacterium | reverse complement strand
AAGATGTAGGTCCTGGCCGGCGTGTCGATCGGAAACCCGAACAGTTCGATTCGGCTGACCGCGACCGAGCCGGATGGCGCGTAGTTGGTGAACCATTTGACGCGCGCGAAGGCCCATTCGAGGAAGAACTGGGAAGCGAGCGTCGCGACCGCGAGATAAAAGCCCTTGATCCGCAGCGAGGGCAGCCCGAACAGCAGGCCGACCAGCATCGCCATGACGCCGGCAAACAGGAAGACCAGGATGATGTTGGTCTGCGGCAGCCGCAGTGCGAGATTGTAGGCGGCGTAGGCGCCCACCGCCATGAAGCCGCCGGAGCCGAGCGAGAGCTGGCCGCAATAGCCGGTGAGGATGTTGAGCCCGATCGCGGCGATCGAGAGGATGAGCACCGGGATCAGCACCTCGGTGTAAAAATATTGCCCCGCGAACAGCGGCACCACGAGAAAGCCGAACGCGAGGAGGCCAACCACGAACCAGCGATCCTGCGCGATCGGAAAGATCGCCTGATCTGCCTCGTAGGAGGTCTTGTACTGACCGACTTCGCGGTAAAGCACGGCGTCACACCCGCTCGATGATACGCTCGCCGAACAGTCCCTGCGGGCGAACGAGCAGGAAAATGAGCGCGAGCACGTAGGCGAACCAGTTCTCGATACCGCCGCCGGCGAGATCGAAGGTGCGGATGAGGATCGGGGCAAGCAGGACCTCGGCGAGCTTTTCGCCCGCGCCGATGATCAAGCCGCCGACGATCGCCCCCGGGATCGAGGTGAGGCCGCCGAGGATGAGCACGGGCAGCGCCTTGAGCGCGATGAGCGAAAGCGAAAACTGCACGCCGAGCTTGGCGCCCCACATCATGCCGGCCACGAGCGCGACAAGCCCCGACGCGGCCCATACGATGATCCAAATCCGATTGAGCGGGATGCCGACGGATTGCGCGGCCTGGTGATCGTCGGCGACGGCGCGCAAGGCCCGGCCGATCCGCGTCACCTGAAAGAAGACCGCCAGCACCAGCACCATCACGGCGCAGATGCTCGCGGCAATGAGCTCGACCGGGTCGATCAACAGCCCGCCGGGAAAGACAGACTCCAGAATGAAGATCGGATTAGTCGGCAACCCGAGCCCGATCTTGTAGATGTCGCTGCCCCAGATGCTCTGCCCGAAGCCCTCGAGAAAGTACGCGATTCCCAGCGTCGCCATGAACAGGATGATGCCTTCCTGGTTGACCAGGCGGCGCAAGACCAAAAATTCGATCGCGTAAGCGAGCGCAATCATGATCAGAACCGAGAGCGCGAATGCGAGCACCAGCGGCATGAACTCGGACAGCCGCGCAAACGACAGCGCGGCGAACAGCACCATGGCGCCTTGCGCGAAGTTGAACACGCCGGACGCCTTGAAGATCAGCACGAAGCCGAGCGCGACCAACGCGTAGAGCACCCCGGTCATGAGGCCGCCGATCAGCGTTTCGAGAACGGGGCCGAGCATCGCGCCCTCAATGCGTGAGGCCGAGATAAGCGTCGATGACGGCGCGATCGGCCTGCACCTCGGCCGGCTTGCCGTCGGCGATCTTGATGCCGTGATCGAGCACGAGCACGCGATCGGATAAATCCATCACCACGCCCATGTCATGCTCGATCAGCGCGATCGTGGTGCCGTAATGGGCGTTCACGTCGAGGATGAAGCGGCACATGTCCTCCTTCTCCTCCAGATTCATCCCGGCCATCGGCTCGTCGAGCAGGAGCAGATCCGGCTCCATGGCGAGCGCGCGGCCGAGCTCCACCCGCTTCTGCAGACCGTAAGGTAGTTTCCCGACCTGGATCTTGCGAACATGCTGGATCTTGAGAAAGTCGATGATCTCCTCGACGCGACGGCGCTGTTCGACCTCTTCCGCAAGCGCCGGCCCGATCCGTATGAGCTGCCAGAAGAAGCCGCGGCGCATCTTCAAGGTGCGCCCCGCCATGATGTTGTCGATCGCGGTCATGCCCTTGAACAGCGCCACGTTCTGAAAAGTGCGCGCAATGCCGCCGAGCGCCGCCTCGTAGGGCCGCATCGCTGATCGCGCCTTGCCCTTGAAGGTGATGCGGCCTCGCTGCGGGTGATAGAAGCCGTTGATGATGTTGAGCAGCGAGGTCTTGCCGGCGCCATTGGGGCCGATGATGGCGCGGATCTCGCCTTTGCGGATGTCGAAGGAAACGCCGCTGACCGCCTTGACCCCGCCGAAGGCGAGCGACACGTTCTCGACCGCGAGCAGCACCTCGCCAGCTACGACATCCGGCCCGCTCGGCGCCCTCATGCCGCGGCTCCGCGCACGATCACGCCGCCTTCTCCATCGCCGGCACCGGCGCGGCCGCAACGTCGCGAATCTTGGCGCGCGCGGAAAGCATGCCCTTGCGACCGTCCTCGAACGTCACCTCGGTCGAGATGTCGGCCTCGCGCGCACCGCTGTAGAGCGCCGTGATCAGCGGCGCGTAGCGTTCGGCAACGAAGCCGCGGCGGACCTTCTGCGTGCGCGTGACTTCGCCGTCGTCGGCGTCGAGCTCTTTGTGCAAAATGAGGAAGCGCCGAATCTGCGCACCGGCCATGGCCTTCTCCTCTGCCAGCGACCGATTCACCTCCTCCACATGCTGGGCGAGCATGTCGTAAACGCGCGGATGCCCGGCCAACTCCTGATAGGAGCCATAGACGATGTTGTTACGCTCGGCCCAGTTCCCGACCGCGGTCAGGTCGATGTTCAGCATGGCGCAGACGAAATCGCGCTTGTCGCCATAGACCACGGCTTCGCGGATGTTGGGATAGAACTTGAGCTTGTTCTCGATGTATTTCGGCGCGAGCAACGAGCCGTCGTTGAGACGCCCGACGTCCTTGGCCCGGTCGATGATCTTGAGATGACCGGTCTTGGCATCGATGAACCCGGCATCGCCGGTATGCACCCATCCGTCGGAAGTTTTGGTCTCCGCGGTCTTCTGCGGGTCCTTGTAGTAGCCTGCGAACACACCGGGGGACTTGAACAGCACTTCGCCGTTGTCGGCGATCTTGATATCGACGTCGATATTCGGCTTGCCGACAGTGTCGGCATAAATCTCGCCGTCCGGCTGGGCAGTGATGTAGACCGACGCCTCGGTCTGACCGTAGAGCTGCTTGAGGTTGACGCCGAGCGCGCGCCAGAAGCGGAAGATTTCCGGGCCGATTGCCTCGCCTGCGGTGTAGGCGAGGCGGATGCGCGACACGCCCAACCGATTCTTGAGCGGCCCATACACCAGACGCTCGCCGAGCCAGTACAACAGCCGAGCGTGCAGCGGAACCTTCTCCCGATTGAGGATTTTCTCGCCCCAGCGCCGCGCGACGGCGATGAAGTAGTGGAACAGGTTACGCTTCAAGCGCCCCGCATCCTCCATACGCACCATCGTCAGCGTAATGAGGTTTTCGTAGATCCGCGGTGGCGCGAAGCCATAGGTCGTTCCGATTTCGCGCCGGTCTTCGCCCACCGTTTCCGGGCTCTCCGGACAGTTCACGCAGAACCCCGCGGTGAAGGGCTGGGCATAGGAGAACACGTGATCCCCGACCCAGGCAAGCGGAAGATAAGCCACCACCTGTTCATCGGGGCCGAGGCTATCGAACCGATTGCCGTTGATCGCCGAGATAATGAGATTGTCGAACGTCAGCATGACGCCCTTGGGGCGTCCCGTCGTGCCGGAGGTGTAGAGCATGATGGCGAGATCCGGCCCGCTCCCCGCGGCGACGGCCCCCTCCCACCGCTGCAGCGCGGTCGCGTCGGCGGCCAACCGGTCGCGCCCGAGCTTCTGCACGTCGGCGATCCATTTGAGCCGCGTGTGGTCGTAGTCGCGCAGCCCCCGCGGCTCGTCATAGACGATAAGGGAGAGCCGGGGCAGGCGGTCGCGTATCGAAAGGAGCTTATCCACTTGCTCCTGATCTTCGACCACCGCGATCGTCACCTCTGCATGATCGAGGATGTAGGCCATCTCCTCGGCGACGGAATCGGAATAGATCGGCACCGGAACGGCGCCCAGCGCCTGTGCGGCGCACATTGCCCAGTAGAGGCGCGGCCGGTTGGAGCCGATGATCGCGGTCTTGTCGCCCCGCTCGAGGCCGAGCTCCTGCAAACCGAGCGAAAAAGCGCGCACCTCCTCGAGCACCTGCGCCCAGGTCCACGCCTGCCAGATCCCGAGGTCCTTGTGCCGATAGGCCGGCCGGCCCGCATAAAGGCCAGCGTTGCGGATCAGGAGCTTGGGGAACGTGTCTGCGGCTTCGGTCGCCACGGCAATCCTCCCTTTACCGCGTCAAATCCCGCGGGCCGCGAGGCCCTTCCCGGCCGTTTGTCGGCAGGCCGTTGTCGTCGCATAAGAAAATGGGCTTGAGCGCAGGTCAAGTCCGCACTTGGACTTTCCCTGCCGGAGGGGCGTGTGCTGCGGCGGCTATTCGGCGGCCTTAAGCAGCGGTGCGGGCCCTGCGCGCAGTTGATCGAGCAGCGCGGCTTCCTCGGCTTTGGCGGCCTTGAGGTGACGCATCTTGACGTGCCCGAAGCCGCGGATTTTTTCCGGAATTGCGGCGAGCGCGACCGCGATGTGATGGTTCTCGCCGCTCAGTCGCGCCAGCACCTCTTCGAGCATCATCTCGTATTCGCGCACGAGCGCGCGTTCGCGCCTGCGCTCGACCGTGTAGCCGAACGGATCGAAGGCGGTACCGCGCAGGAATTTGAATTTCGCGAGCAGCCGGAACAGCGGAAAAATCCACGGCCCGAACGTCATCTTTTTCGGCTCGCCGGTCACCTTGTCGGCGCGGGCGAGAAGCGGCGGCGCAAGATGCACGTAGAGGCGCAGATGCTCACCGCCGAGCTCGCTCCTCACCTGTTTGGCAAATGACTCGTCGGCATAGAGGCGTGCCACCTCGTATTCATCCTTGTAGGCCATGAGCTTGAACAGGTAGCGCCCCACCGCATCGGCGAGACCGCTTTTGCCCGGGGCGCGTGCGGCCTCGACCGCCTTCACCTCCTCCACGCAGCGGCGGTAGCGGGCCGCGTAAGCGGCGTCCTGAAAGGCCGTGAGATAGGCGACGCGACGCGCCACCATCTCCTCGAAAGAATGCGAGAGTATCCGCGCATCGCTGAGCGCGTCCGGTGCCGGCTTGATCAGAGCCTCGACTGCCGCCGGCTCGCAGGCGGCGCGGCGCCCCCAATGGAATGCGGCCTGGTTCATCTCCACGGCTTCGCCGTTGAGCTCAATCGCCTGCATGATCGAGGCAGCCGAGAGCGGGACCGCGCCGAGCTGATAGGCGTAGCCGACGAGAAAGATGTTGCTGCCGATGCTGTTGCCGAGGAGTGCGGTCGCAGCCCGCGTCGCATCGATGAAGTGCGTCTTCTCGGCCCCGGCATCGGCGAGGATCGCGCGCTTGAGCCGCTCGGTCGGCAGTGAAAAGTCGGCGTTGCGCGTGAAATCGCCCGGCAGGACCTCGGCGAGGTTGATGACCATCTCGGTCGTTCCGTGCTTCACCGCGGCGAGCACCTTCTTGTTGCCGGCCACCACGATGTCACCGCCGAGCACCAGATTGGCGCCGCCCGCCGCGATGCGGATGGCGTGGATATCCTCCGGACGCTCCGCAACGCGGATGTGGCTGTAGACTGCCCCGCCCTTCTGCGCGAGGCCGGCCATATCGAGGATGCCGACGCCCTTGCCCTCGAGATGGGCCGCCATGCCGAGAATGCCGCCGATGGTGACGACGCCGGTGCCGCCAACCCCGGTGACGATGATGTCGTAGGTCTTTGCGATCGCCGGCAGCTTGGGATTCGGCAGCGGAGTGAGCGCCTGCGCGCCGGCAATGCCCGTGCCGCGCTTAAGCTTTGCCCCGTGCACGGTGACGAATGACGGGCAGAACCCCTTCACGCAGGAAAAGTCCTTGTTGCAGCTCGACTGGTCGATGGTGCGCTTGCGGCCCCACTCGGTCTCGAGCGGCTGCACCGAGACGCAGTTCGATTTGACTCCGCAATCGCCGCAGCCTTCGCACACGAGCTCGTTGATGATCACCCGCTTGTCGGGATCGGGGAAGCGCCCGCGCTTCCTGCGGCGGCGCTTCTCGGCGGCGCAAGTCTGGTCATAGATCAGCACGGTGACGCCGCGAATCGCCGCGAGCTCCTGCTGGATCGGGATCAGCTCGTCGCGGTGATGGATGGTCAGCCCGCGCGGCCATTCCTCGTTCTTGGCGTATTTCCACGGCTCGTCCGTGACCACGACCACGCGTCGCGCGCCTTCGGCCGCCACCTGACGCGCAATTTGCGGCACCGTGAGGCCGCCGTCATTGGGCTGGCCGCCGGTCATCGCGACCGCGTCGTTGAACAGGATCTTGTAGGTGATGTTCACGCCCGCGGCGATTGCGGCGCGGATCGCCATATAGCCGGAATGGTTGTAGGTGCCATCGCCAAGATTCTGAAAGACATGGGGGCGATTCGAGAACGGCGCTTCGCCGATCCAGTTTGCGCCCTCCCCGCCCATCTGGGTGTAGCCCAGCGTCGAGCGATCCATCCACTGCGCCATGTAATGGCAGCCGATGCCGGCATAGGCGCGCATGCCTTCGGGCACGACCGTCGATGAATTGTGCGGACAACCCGAGCAGAAGTAGGGAGTACGCACCGCGACATCGTGCGTCTCGGCCAGAATCCGCTGCGCGCCCTTCAGCGCCGCAACGCGCGCGGCAATCTCCTCGTTGGGACCAACCCTTTGCAGGATGCGCTCGCCGATGCAGATTGCGACCTCGTTGGGATCGAGCGCGCCTTTGACCGGGAACAGCCACTTGCCCTGCTCGTCCTTCTTGCCGATGCAGACCGGCTGGTTCGCCGTGCCGTAGAGCTCTTCGCGCACCTGCACCTCGATCAGCGAGCGCTTTTCCTCGATCACGATGATGAGCTCGAGGCCATCGGCGAATGTCTTGAGGTCTTGCTGGCTGATCGGCCAGGGACATGCGATCTTGTAGAGACGAATACCGAGATCGTTGCACCTGACTTCATCGATCCCGAGCTCGTCGAGCGCCTGGCGCACGTCGAGATAGCTCTTGCCCACCGTGATGATGCCGATTTTCGGCCGCCGGCCGCCCGAGGTGATGTACTTGTTGAGCTTGTTCGCGCGCACGAAGGCGAGCATGGCGTCGCGCTTGTAATCGTGCAGCCGCGCCTCCTGGCCGAGGATGGTGTCGCGCAGGCGGATGTTGAGCCCGCCTTCGGGCGCGATGAAGTCCTCGGGAATGACGATGTTGACCCGCTCCAGGCTGCCGTCGATGACAGCGGTGGATTCGACCGTCTCGTGCATGGACTTGAGCGCGACCCAGGTGCCGCAGAAGCGCGACATCGCCCAGCCGTAGAGGCCGTAGTCGAGGATCTCCTGAACCCCCGCGGGATTGAGGATCGGGATCATGACGTCGATGAAGTGGTATTCGGATTGATGCGCCGTGGTCGAGGATTCGGCGGTGTGATCATCGCCCATTAGCGCCAGCACGCCGCCGTGCTTGGAAGTGCCGGCGAAATTGGCGTGGCGGAACACATCGCCGGTGCGGTCGACCCCCGGACCTTTGCCGTACCAGAGGCCGAACACCCCGTCGAACTTCCCCTCCCCGCGGAGTTCCGCCTGCTGCGAACCCCAGATCGCGGTCGCGGCGATGTCCTCGTTGAGGCCGGCCTGGAAACGGATGTCATATTTATCGAGGGAGCGTTGGGCGCGGATGAACTGCTGGTCGAGCGTGCCCAGAGGGGAACCGCGATAGCCGGTGACATACCCCGCGGTATTAAGGCCGGCGCGGCGGTCGCGCTCCTTCTGCGTCAGACAGAGGCGAACGATGGCTTGGAAGCCCGTAACGAAGATGCGGCTCTTGGTGAGGTCGTATTTGTCGTCGAGCGTGACTTGGTTGAGCGCCATCGCGCAGGTCTCCCCGGGCAGTGTGCCCTCGCGACGAAACGCGCGCTAGGGTCGGTGAACACATATAGTCCCCTGCCGTGCGGCAGCAATGCCAAGAAACTGAGCGGACTGGCAATTTCGCGCCGGAGCCCGCGCCGGCAAGGAAATGTCGGCGCTGCTGCGGCTGGCGCATTTTGGCGCACTGCAGCACACGTTCGGCGTTCCGCCCGCCGGTGCGATGTCGCAAGCGGATCGGAGGCGCGCAACTGGCCGAACCGCCGGGCGTGCTTTACAACACGCCTCGTGCCTGGGCGCGCGGACTGCGGCCGCGTGCCAATTCCGGGATCTGACCATTCCTGCCCATGGATGCTTACGCCCGCCGTGAGGGTGATGCCCTCACGCACCGCCAGACGCTGGTGATCGTTCTCGGCGTGCTGCTGCCGACGTTCATGGGGTCGCTCGACCAGACCATTCTGGCGACCGCGCTGCCCACGATCGGACGCGACTTCGACGACATGCACAGCGTGCCTTGGCTGATCACGGCCTACCTGCTCGCATCGACTGCGATCATCCCGCTCTACGGCAAGATCGCCGACATTCACGGCCGCCGTTTCACGCTTCGCATCGCGATTGCGACCTATATGGCCGGCTCGCTCGCCTGCGCGCTGGCACCGAACATGCTGCTCTTGATTTTCGGCCGCGTGGTGCACGGGCTGGGCGGCGGCGGCCTTTCGTCCATGGGCATGATCGTGCTCGGCGACCTGGTCTCGCCCAAGGAGCGCGGTCGCTACTACGGCTACTTCGCGGTGACCTACACCACCGCCGGCGGCTGCGGCCCCCTGCTCGGCGGCTTGATCGCGGAGCACCTGCATTGGTCGGTCATCTTCTGGATCAACATCCCCATGGGACTCGCGGCGTTGGCCATCGCCACTTCGCTGTTGCGCCGCCTGCCCCGCCACGAGCGACCGCATCGCTTGGACATCTCCGGCGTCGCGCTGATGGTAATTGCCAGCGTCGCATTCATGCTGGCATTGAACCTCGCCGGCGTGCGCTACGCGTGGACGTCGCCGCCGATACTCGGGCTGTTTGCGCTCACGCTGATCGTCGGTGCCCTGTTCGTCCTGCGCTTGCTCACGGCGTCGGAGCCGCTCATCCCGATTTCGATTCTCAAGAATCGGATCGTGCGCTGCGCGATCGTGGCCAACGCTTTCGGCTGGGGCTCCATCATAGGGCTCAACGTCTTTCTACCGATGTACCTGCAAGGCGTGATGGGTCTTTCAGCGAGCCAAGCGGGACTGAGCTTGGTCGTCCTGATGCTTGCGCTCAACACCAGCGCCGGTCTCGCCGGACAGGTCCTCGGGCGCGTGCGACACTACAAGCTCTTACCAATGATCGGGCTGCTGCTCTCGACCGCCGCCGTTGGCACCTTGGCATGGCAGGCAGAGAGCATGACGCCGCTGTCGTTCGAGTTCACGTTGATCGCCATCGGAGCCGGCTTCGGGCCGCTGCCCTCGCTCACGGCGGTCGCCATGCAAAACGTGGTGCCGCGCCATCAGCTCGGCATTTCGGTCGGGACGATGAACTTCAGCAGAAACTTGTTCGCGACCATGCTCATCGCGGTGTTCGGCGCCATCGTTTTGGCCGGTGCGCCGGCCGGCCAATCGCTCGGCAGCGCCTTTGGCGCGGCAAATCCGGCCGAGGCTTTCGGCCGATTGTTCGTGGTGGCCGCCGCGAGCATGTCGATTACCTTCATCGCGATCGCCGTCATGGAGCAGAAGCCGCTGCAGACCGCGGCCGAACTCGAGGCGCAATAAGCGATGTAAGCAACAAGTGGGCAGGCCGACCCGCACGAGGATGCGATCGGCTCAAGCCACCAGGCGTTCGACGACCCCAACACCGGACGGTTGCACTTCATCACTGCGCACGATGAAGCGCTTGAGCACGTTCGCGCCGAACGTGGTGCTGAACGCCACGTCCGCGGCGTCGCGCCCGCGGGCCATCACGACGCGGCCGATGCGAGGAACATTGTGGCGGGCATCGAATGCATGCCAACGACCCCCAAGATAGACCTCGAACCAGGCGCTGAAATCCATCGGCTCGGGCTCAGGGGGAACGCCAATGTCGCCGAGGTATCCGGTGCAATAACGCGCCGGAATATTCATGCAACGGCACAGCGCGATCGCCAGATGGGCAAAGTCGCGGCATACGCCGCGGCGCTCTCCCAGGACTTCGACCGCGGTCCTAGTGGCGCGGGCGTGCTGATAGCCGAAGTGAACATGCGAATGCACAAAATCGCAGATCGCCTGCACGCGTGACCAACCTGCGAGCGTACTGCTGAAGCGCGACCAAGCCAGATCCATTAACGGCTCAGTTTCGCAGTACCGGCTGCCAAGCAGGAATACCAGCGTATCGTGCGGCAGCTCCGCGATCTCCTGTTGGCGCGCCGCCAGATCGACTGGGTCGGGCATACCCGAATCCGCGATCAGTGCATCGGCAGAGATTGTGAGCTCGCCCGCCGGCGCCACCAGCCGCGTACAGACGTTGCCGAACGTATCCAGGTATCGCGTGATGGGCAGCGCAGGCGTGATGTGAAGCTGATCGGGCTCGATCATGTCGTTCGCCCGCGACGGGTGCACGTTGAGCATCAGCACCATCGGCGTCCGCACGACGAACTCGTAGACAATCTCGAAGCCGACGCGAATGTGCATGGGAAAGATCTCGAGCTTGAACCAGAGCCGTACAATCTGCTGCGTCACAGGATGCTTTGGGGCCGGCTCCGATACCGGAATATGGAGATCACGGCCAGTAATTTCATGATCGTGGCAATAAAGCTCTTACTCCCGGTTCTGATTATTGAACGGACCACCGATGGTTCGGGGTGTATCCGTTGCGTACAATGCGCTATTTCCGGGTCCAATTTGGCCGTGCACAAGTATTTGGCATGCACGGAAAAGCGGCGAGTGGTTTGGGTGATTAATCGGTGCGCTCTTTGCGGCTCACACGCGATTCCCCGCGCTCCAGCGCCAGAAATCGCGGCCCTCCTCGCGCATGAAGCGCGCGAGGACCATGTTGTGCACCTCGGAGGCGCCGTCGACGAGGCGCGCCTGTCGGGCGTAACGGTAAATCCATTCCAGGATCGTGTCTTTGGAGTAGCCGCGCGCGCCGTTGAGCTGAATGGCGACGTCGGCCGCCCGATGCAACGTGTCGGCGACGTGCACCTTGGCCATGGACACTTCCTTGCGCGCGTGATCGCCCTGGTCGAGCTTCCAAGCGGCATGCATCACCAAAAGACGCCCGATCTGGATTTGCTGCGCCACCTCGCCGAGATTGATCTGCACGCTCTCGCGGTCGCCAAGGCGCATGCCGAAGCCTTCGCGCTGGGCGACATAGGCCTGCGCGATCTCCATCGCGCGCTTGGCAAGCCCAAGCCAGCGCATGCAGTGCGTGAGCCGCGCGGGCCCGAGCCTGATCTGAGTGACCCGCAGCCCGTCGCCGACTTTCATCAGCACGTTTTCGTCCGGCACTTCGAGGCCTTCGAATACGAGCTCGCAATGGCCGCCGTGCTCCTCCGGCCCCATGATCGGAATGCGGCGCAAGATGCGCCAGCCCGGCTGGTCGCGGTGATAGAGGAACGCGGTGAGCCCGCGCCGCTGGTCCTCCGAGGTGCGCGCAACGAGGATGAAATGGTCGGCGACCCCGGCGCCGGTGATGAACCATTTGTGGCCGTGGATCACCCAGCCGGCCCCTTTCTTCTCCGCACGGGTGCGGATCATGCCGGGGTCTGAGCCGCCGCCGGGCGCAGGCTCGGTCATCGCGAAGGAGGAGCGCACCTTGCCCTCGACGATGGGCTTGAGCCACTTGTTCTTCTGCGCCGGCGTGCCCGCGCGCGCGAGGAGGTTCATGTTGCCGTCGTCGGGCGCCGCACAATTGAATGCGAGCGGACCGAAAATCGAGCGATTCGCCTCCTCGTACATGGCGGCCCAGCCCATGACGGGCAGCCCCATGCCGCCGTACTCTTTCGGCGCCTGCGGCGCCCACAGGCCTTCCGCTTTGGCTTTGGCCTGCACGGCGCGCAGCACGTCGAGGCGGATGTTCTCGTGATCGTCATAGTTGCCGGGATCGGCTTCGAGCGGCAGCACGTGCTCCTCCACGAAGCGGCCCGTGCGCAGCCGGATGTCCTCGATCTCAGGGGAAAGAGTGAAGTCCATGCCCAGCGTCCCTTTGTTTGTCGGATGGTACGTTCGCTCACCCCCGCAGCGCCACCATCTGCCCGCCGTCGACGACGATCGTGGCGCCGGCGATGAAGCAGCCGGCGTCGGAGACGAGCAAAAGCAGCGCACCGTCGAGATCGCGCTCCTCGCCGAAACGGCCCACGGGGATCTCGCGTTTGATCGCGCCGCCCTGCTCGCTCATGAGATAATCGCGGTTGAGATCGGTGACGATCCAGCCGGGCGCGATGGCGTTCACGCGCACGCCCTTGAAGGCAAGCTCGAGCCCGAGCGCCTTGGTGAGCTGGACGACCCCGGCTTTTGCCACCGCATAGGCCGCCGTACCTTTGGCGACTCCGAACCCGAGCACCGAGGCGACGTTGACGATGGCGCCGGTCTTGCCGGCAGCGAGCATCCGCCGCGCCGCCTCCTGCGCCCAGAAGAACACGGCGTCGAGATCGGTGCCGACGACGCGCCGCCATTCCTTTTCCGAAAGCTCCACCGCGCGGCCGGAATGCGCGACGCCGGCATTGTTGACCAGGATGGTGACGGTACCGAAGGCCTTCTCGGCTTCGTCGAACGCGCGGATCATGGCATGGCGATCGGTCACGTCGGCGGCAATCGCGATGGCGCGGCCGCCCGCCGCCTCGATGCGAGCCTTGAGTGCCGCGAGCCGATCGGCGCGACGCGCGACCAGCGCCACCGGCGCGCCCTCGCCTGCCAGCACCTCGGCAAAGCGTAAGCCCAGGCCGCTCGAGGCGCCGGTGACGAGCGCCACGCGGCCCTTGATGTCGAAAAGTTGCGCGGCAGTCATTGACCCTCGTCTCTTGCGGCGGCAGCGCCGCCCTCGACTTGGCTCCGGGCGGGGAGGATACTGCATCATCCGCTCGATGGAATATTCCCGATCGAACATTCAAGGATTGCCCATGGCCGAGCACGATCATCATGAGCACGGCTCGGAGCTCACCGAGACGCAGTTGCGCGTACGCGCGCTGGAGACCGTCCTGACCGAGAAGGGCTATATCGATCTGGCCGCGCTCGATCTCATCATCGAAGCCTATGAGACCAAGATCGGTCCCCACACCGGCGCGCGCGTGGTCGCCAAGGCCTGGCGCGACCCGGCGTTCAAGCGCGCGCTGCTCGACGACGGCTCCAAGGCGGTGCGCGCGCTCGGTCACGAGAGCCGGGTCGGCGACCATCTGGTCGCCGTCGAGAATACCCCCGCGCGGCACAACATGGTCGTTTGCACGCTGTGCTCCTGCTATCCGTGGGACGTGCTCGGCCTGCCTCCGGTTTGGTACAAATCCGCGCCCTACCGCTCGCGCGCGGTGAAGGACCCGCGCAGCGTGCTCGCCGATTTCGGGGTCAAGCTGCCGGCGAGTACCGAGGTCCGCGTGTGGGACTCGACTGCGGAAACCCGCTTTCTCGTGTTGCCGATGCGCCCGAGCGGCACCGAGGGCTGGAGCGAGGAGCGCCTTGCTCAACTCGTCACGCGCGACGCCATGATCGGCACCGGGCTTCCCAAGCGGCCCGAGGAGGTTGCCTGATGGACGGCGTTCACGACATGGGCGGGATGGACGGCTTCGGACGGGTCGAGCCCGAACCGAACGAGCCGGTCTTTCATGCCCCATGGGAAGCCCGCGTGCTGGCCATGCAACGCGCGCTCGGCTATGCCGGCGCGTGGCCCATCGACGCGTCCCGCTTCGCGCAAGAGCGGCTCCCGCCACGGACCTATCTTTCCGCGTCCTATTACCAGCGCTGGGCGCTGGCCATGGAGCGCAACCTCGTCGAGCGCGGTTACGCCGGTGCCGACGAGCTTTCGGCGGGCCACGCGTTACGCGGCGGCAAGCCGCTCGCGCGCAAGCTCACGCCGGACTTGGTCAAGGACGGTAAGCAAGGGATGACGCGCGGCTCGTTCTACCGGCAGGCGCAGGCCCCCGCCCGCTTCCAGCCGGGAGACCGTGTGCGCACCAAGAACATCCATCCGCCGACCCACACGCGGTTGCCGCGCTACGCGCGCGGGCGCGCCGGCGTGATCGATCTGGTGCACGGCTGTCACGCATTTCCAGACACGATGGCAGTCGACAAGGGCGACAACCCCCAGTGGCTCTACACGGTCATGTTCGAAGCAAAAGAGCTTTGGGGTCCGGACGCGGATCCGACCCTCAAGGTGTCGATCGACGCGTTCGAGCCCTATCTCGAGCCGGCGTGAATGAGCGGCATCGACCCCGCGCTTGCCCGCCGCGCGGCCGATGCCGTGCCCAGCATTCCGCGCGATGCGCAAGGCCCGGTTTTCCGCGAACCGTGGGAGGCGCAGGCCTTCGCGATCGCCGTTGCTTTGCATGCGCGCGGGCTATTCACGTGGCCAGAGTGGGCCGCCACGCTGGCGGAGGAGATCAAGCGCGCCCAGGCCGCCGGCGATCCCGACACCGGCGAGACCTATTACCGGCATTGGCTCAACGCACTGGAGCGCATCGTCGCCGCGAAAGGCGTAGCGGATGGCCAGATGCTCGCGCGCTATCGCGACGCCTGGGGTCGCGCGGCAGAGCGCACCCCGCACGGCACGCCGATCACGCTCAAGCCGCAGGACCTCGCGGGCTAAAGCGCTCGCGTTGGCCCTGCGTTAGCCCGCGGCGGCCGGGGCGTCAGGAGTGTGCACGTGCTCCGGCCGCACCCCCCTGCCCACCAGCCATGCCGGGATCGCGCGCAGCGGTGCGAAGCGCGAGAAGAGCCGCAGCAGCAAAGGAGCCCGCAGCGATTGACCGGCGCCCAGCACCCGGTCGATCACGTTGTTCTGCACAATGACTTGGAGCCGTTGGGTGATGCGGGTGGGAAACTCGCGCCGGCTCTGCACGCGCTCGAGATCGTCCTCGCGCAGCGTGCCGGTCTTGAGGGGTTGCCACAGCAAGTTGGCCGCCGCCACTGCATCCTGCACCGCAAGATTGACGCCGACACCGCCGATCGGGGACATCGCGTGCGCGGCATCGCCGATGCAAAGAAGCCCCGGCCGGTGCCACCGACGAAGCCGATTCACCGCCACGGTCAAAAGCTTGATCTGATCCCAATCCTTGAGCTCATCGACACGGTCGGCGAAGGCTGGCGCGAGTCGCGCGATGCTTTGCTGGAAGGCCGGCAATCCAGCGCGCTTGGTCTCTTCGATCGCGCCCTTGCGAATGACAAAAGCGCATTGCCAATAGTCGCCGCGATTGAGCATGACCACGATGCGCCCTGCATCGAACCGGCCCATGGTTTCGTCGGGGTCGCTCGGTTTCTTCGGTAGCCGAAACCACAAGACGTCCATCGGCGCGCCGAGATCATCGATGCTGAAACCTGCGCGCTCGCGCACCGTCGAGTGCCGCCCGTCGCAGCCGACGGTCAGATCAGCCCGGATTTCGAGCGCGCCCTCCGGCGTGTTGACGCGCACTCCCGTGAAGCGGTTGCCGTCCTTGATGAGATCGACCGCCTCGGCGCGCATGCGAAGGTGGAACGACGGGTAGCTCTTGCCGCGGTCGGCGAGAAAGTTGAGGAAGTCCCATTGCGGCATCAGCGCAATGAACTTGCAGCGCGTCGGCAGATACCTGAAGTCGGCGAAGGGGTATTGGTGACCGCCAAAAATTGCGCCGATGTTGGGCGCTTTCTGGTGCGGCAATTTGAGAAAATCGTCGAGCAGGCCGAGCTCTGCCATCACGTCCAGCGTCGAGGGATGAATAGTGTCGCCGCGGAAATCGCGCAGGAAATCGGCGTGTTTCTCGAGCACGATCACGTCGACACCGGCACGGGCGAGCAGAAAGCCGAGCATGAGCCCACATGGTCCGCCGCCGACGACGCAGCAACGTGTGGAGAGTTGTTCGGCTGCCATTCTTGGCCCTCCGTGAATTGCAACGACAGGAGTGCTGAAACGCTTCGGGTGCCGGCTGATGCAGCAGGTTGCGGGTTAAATCCCGACCATACGTTCGGTCACCATGTAGCCGGTGAGCAGCAATGTGCCGAACGCAATGATCACCACCGCCGCGCCGACCTCGATGGCGCGCATCGCCAACATGCCGTAGCCGGAGCGCGCGTCGGCGATATGCTTGGCCCAGGCCCTGGCCGCCACGGCAAGCGAGGCGATCGTGGCAACCGTGACAGCGGTGCCCACCGCCATGACAAAGGTCGAGACGACTCCCGTCCAGAACAGCCCCTGCGCCAGGGCGAACACCAGCACCAGGATCGCTCCAGAGCACGGGCGCAAGCCGACCGCAACAATTGCGGATAGGCCGCGCTTCCACCCACCCGGGCCGGCAAGCTCCTCCGGCTCGGGCGCGTGCGCGTGGCCCCATGCCGACGCGTCGTCGTGCGAGTGCTCATGATGATGCGCATCGCCATGCGCGTGGTGCGCGTGGTCGTGACCATGATGGAGATGGTGCGCATGATCGTGGGGCTGCGGCGTCGCGGCGGCGCTCAGGGGCGCGGGGCGGTGGAGCGTGCGCAGAAGCGACAGAAACGCGCGCCCCTTCACCCATAGCAGTCTCAATCCGATGACGACGATGAGCGAATAGCTAACGATCTCGATCGCGTTCA
>DATNNX010000143.1:0-16333 GCA_035601615.1 Xanthobacteraceae bacterium | reverse complement strand
GTGCTCGACACAGCGGAGAAGCGCGAGCGTGCCGCGAAAATGGGCATCAAAGACTCGCGTAAGAAGTACGAGATCGGCGATATGGTGAAAGGGGATTGCCTGTTCGCTGCGACCGGGGTGACCAACGGCGCGCTGCTCGATGGCGTGCGTGTCCGCAAGGATGGAATCGAAACGGAGACCGTGGTCATGCGCTCGATTACCGGCACGGTGCGGTGGATTAGAGCGGAGCACCGGCAGCTCGAGAAGTTTCATCTCGATTGAGGGTTCGTCTTTTTTTGCGCTGCCAAGGGCGAAGAGGCGCGGCAATCTTCGGCATGACCACGCTGGCTTTTGCCGTTTTCTTTTCGCTCAGCGTCGAGGCGACCTCGTGCCGCGGCTACCCGCAAGGCGTTCGTGCCGCCATCAAGAAACAAGTCGAGGCGCTGCGCGCGCTCGAGCACGAGGCGGCCGACCGGCTCAAGGGCCTCGATACGCGGCCGTTCGACTATCTCCTCAGCCGGGCGCGCGCTACGGCCCAAGTGATTGCGGACAAGGATGCGCTGGCGGCGGAAGAGGGTCTCAGTCGATGCCGCGAAGCCATTCCCCCGGTGCGGCGCGTGTGTGCAGAGGCAGCGCAAGCGCTCGCCAGCCTGATCGAGGCACACGAGACTGGCGCAGCCGTCTCGCACCCGAAGCAGGTTTACGTACGGGCCATGCCGCAATGCGAGCAATGGATGGACTTTGCGCCCCTGGTCACGGTCTTCCGGACAATCGACTGAGCCTGAGAAGGTCGATGCGTGCTGGATCGCAACATGCCGTATCGGTACCTGACGGTTGCAAGGCACTCAAAGCATTCGTGATCGTGAACGCCGCGGCACCCCGCAGCAGCGCAAAAATGTGTGAAAAACGTGCGCGCTCGCCACCCAACCACGGATTCGGGCGGCAGTTCGGCGCATACTATAGGGCGGCTGCGGGATCCATGTCGCAGCGGACCAAGAGCGCAGTCAAGTGTCTCGGCGTGGCGCATGCTCGCAGCCAATCTCGTGATCCGGCATCCCCGTGCGGATGAGCGGGCCGATTGGGAGCCGCTATGGAAGGGCTATCAGGCCTTCTACAAGGTCGTGATCTCGGACGAGACCACGAGCGCAACCTGGGCGCGGCTGCACGATCCGGATGAGCCGATGGGCATTCTCGGCGCGTATGTCGACGGGCGGCTGTCCGGGATCGCGCACTACCTCTTTCACCGCTCGTGCTGGACCATCGGCGACTACTGCTACCTTCAAGACCTCTTCGTCGCCGAAAAGGCACGCCACCTCGGCCTCGGGCGTGCCCTGATCGGCGCGGTGGAAGAGCGGGCGCGTCGGGCGGGCGCGAGCCGCCTCTATTGGCTCACCCAAGAGAGCAATGCGAGTGCGCGGGCACTCTATGACAAGCTGGCAGAGCGCTCCGGCTTCATCCAATATCGCAAGCTTTTTTGACGCGATTCGCGAGGGCGGGCATGACACTCGCGGTGACGGCGCCGGTCGCCCCTAAACGGCGCCTCTTTCTCGGAGTAGAGCGCTCGGCTTGCGGGCGTCCATGGCGCGACCGGCTCGATGAGCGCGGCGCGGGGCGAGCGCTTGCGATCGCGCAGCGCCATGGCAATGTGCCCGAGCTGCTGGCGCGCATTCTTGCCGGCCGCGGCGTCGAGGTAGACGAGGTTCCAAGCTTTCTTGATCCGACCGTGCGGGGCCTGATGCCGGACCCGCACACGCTCGTGGACATGCGCGCCGCCGCGGCGCGCCTGGCGGATGCCATCGTCGGCGGAGAAACGGTCGCAATCTTTGGCGACTATGACGTCGATGGGGCGACCTCGGCGGCGCTGCTCGGCCGATACCTGCGTTACTGCGGGCTGCGCGCCCTCATTCATATTCCCGATCGCCTGTTCGAAGGCTATGGCCCAAACGCGGAGGCGGTTCGCGCGCTCGCCGCGCAAGGTGCGACCCTGCTTCTGACCGTCGACTGCGGCACCACCAGCCACGAGCCGCTCCTGGAAGCGCGTAGCATCGGTCTCGATGTGATCGTGATCGATCATCACCAGGCCGACGAACGGCTGCCTGCGGCGCTCGCGGTGGTCAATCCCAATCGGCTCGACGATCTCTCGGCGCTAGGCCAGCTCGCTGCCGTTGGTTTGACCTTCATGACCGTAATTGCGGCCAACCGCGAACTCCGCACGCGTGGATTTTGGATGCCGCCCCGGTCTGAGCCGGATCTCCTAAGCTTTCTCGATCTGGTTGCGCTCGGAACAGTCGCAGATGTGGTGCCGCTCACAGGCCTCAACCGCGCCTTTGTGGCCAAAGGCCTGTTGGCGTTACGGCGGCGCGACAACGCCGGGTTGACCGCGTTGATGGACGTCGCGCGGCTCAGTGGGCCGCCCGAGCCCTGGCATCTCGGCTTTCTGTTGGGGCCACGCATTAATGCCGGCGGCCGCATCGGCCGAGCCGCGCTCGGCGTCGAGTTGCTTATGCATGATGACGCGTCCGAATGCGCGCGCATTGCGGGCGAACTCGATCGCCTCAACCGCGAGCGGCAAGCGATCGAACTTGCCACCGTAGCGCAGGCCGAGGCCGAGGCGATGGCCGCCCTCGGCGCGGAGGAGAAGGGCGCGGTCGTGGTCACCGCCGCCGACGGCTGGCATCCGGGCGTGGTTGGGCTCGTCGCCGCACGGCTGCGGGAGCGTTTCGGGCGACCGGCCTTTGCCATCGCGCTAGAGCCGGGTGGCACCGGCACCGGGTCCGGCCGTTCGATTGCCGGCGTCGATCTTGGCCGCGCCGTGCGCCAGGCCGTCAGCATGGGCCTCCTCATGAAAGGCGGCGGCCACGCCATGGCGGCTGGCGTCACGCTGCGAAGGGACAAGCTCAATGCATTCCGCGCCTATCTCGAGGATGCGCTCGCGGTCGCGGTCGAAGCGATACGACGCGAGGATGCGCTGCTCATCGATGGCGCCATCACCGCCGCTGCTGCAAACAACGAGATCGTGACGACGATCGCAGGCGCCGGTCCGTTCGGCTCGGGCAATCCGGAGCCGGTGATTGCATTTCCGGCGCACACCCTGGTCTATGCCGAAGCGGTCGGGCAGTCGCATATGCGCGCGCGATTACGCGCCGGCGATGGCGCGATCATTAACGCGATCGCGTTTCGTGCCGCAGGACAAAAACTTGGGATCGCGCTTGCGCAGGCGCGCGGGCAATGTGTGCACGCAGCCGGCACCTTGTGCTTTGACCGCTGGAACGGCGCCGAGCGGGTGCAGCTGCGCCTCCTCGACCTGGCAGCCGCTGACGGGAGCCTCGGCGCGCATTAACATCGCCGTCCCTGGCTTTGCGGGACCGGCGCTGCCAGAGGGTGGCCAGAGGTTGGGTTGTGATTGCTCCGCCCCGGCGGGGCTTTCGCGGGGCACGACATCGACGAGAATGGGAACGACATCAAAACTCAAATTGTCGATCGCCGTCGGCGACTACGACCGCGTGCGTCCGCTCATGGACGGCACGGTCCAGATCGACGGCGTTGATCCCATATTCATGAATTTGCCGCCGGAGGAGATCTTCTTCCGTGCTTTCCGCAGCATGGATTTCGACGTCTGCGAATTGTCGCTGTCGAGCTTCGCCGTAAAGACCGCCGAGCACAATTGCCCCTATGTGGGGATACCGGCTTTCGTTTCCCGGGCGTTCCGTCACAACTCGATCTACGTGCGGCGGGATCGCATCACATCGCCCGCCGATCTCAAGGGCAGGCGGGTGGGACTGCCGGAGTATCAGCTCACCGCCTGCGTGTGGGCGCGCATCATCCTTGAGGACGACCATGGCGTCAGACCCTCCGACATAGTTTGGGTGCGAGGAGGGATCGAGCATCCCGGCCGGCCAGAAAAAATCGCCGTCAAGCTTCCAGCCGACGTGCATCTGGAAGACGCCCCGCAAGGGACCACCATCTCCGGGCTATTGGAGCGCGGTGAGATCGACGCGTTCATAGCGCCGCGCGTGCCGCGTCTTGCCGGCAATAAGAATCCCAATATCGGCTGGTTGTTTCAGGATCCGATCGCCGCGGGAAAAGAGTATTTCAGACGGACCAGTATTTTCCCCATCATGCATCTGATCGGCATCAGGCGCGAGCTGGTCGAGGTGCATCCGTGGCTGCCAGCGGCTGTCTTCAAGGCGTTCGAACAGGCCAAGGCGAAGTGCCTCGCGGCGCTCGAAGACACTGCCGCGAGCCAGGTGACGCTGCCGTTCGTGGAGGAGCAATTGCGGGCCGCGCGGCAGTTCATGGGTCACGATTTCTGGTCATACGGGCTCTCTCCCAATCGCAAGGTGCTGCACACTTTCCTGCGTCACCACCACGCGCAGGGCCTTTCATCCCGGCTGGTATCGCCCGAGGAACTTTTCCACTCCGCGACGCACGACAGGTTCGCGATTTAGTGACGACGGTAGTGGTGGGAAGACTTTGTAGAGCCGCGCGGCATTGTCGTCGTCGATCTTACGCCCGCCGGCTACTT
The DNA here is from genome assembly GCA_035601615.1 of Xanthobacteraceae bacterium. Classification (GTDB taxonomy): domain Bacteria; phylum Pseudomonadota; class Alphaproteobacteria; order Rhizobiales; family Xanthobacteraceae; genus VAZQ01. Next base: position 11,829 of record DATNNX010000143.1, on the reverse strand, counting down.
CTCCGTTCCGCGCAGCATGGCCGCGGTTGCGACGGCGGAATAGCCAGGTTCGACCCGGACATCCACGACCGCTACCTGGCCCGCTTCGACCGCCGCGATCGCCTTTTCGAACGTCGGCACCAGATCGGCGGTCTTCGTGACCGGCTCGAATCCAACCGCACCTTGTGCAACCGCGAGTCCCGCGCAGTCGATCTCGGGATCAGAGATGCGCTGACCGATCCAGCGGTTCTCGGGCGGCCGATTACGGATGCGGGCGACCCGCTCCTGGTGCAGTTCATCGTTGAAGAAGGAACGATTGTTGCAGACGATCACGAGGAGCGGAATGCGATAGTGCACCGCGGTCCACAAAGCGGTCACGCCCATGCAGAAATCACCATCGCCGCAGATTGCAATCGGCAGCCGCCCGGAGTCCTTGAGCGCGAGCGCTGCGCCGACCGAAATGCCCGGCCCTCCGCCAACGCCGCCGCCGCCCTCGGAGCCAATGTAATCGAGCGGATGGCGGAACGGCCAAGTGGCACCGTTCCAAGAGAGTGGCAGGTGTGTGAGCGTAACGTCCCGCTCACCAACCGCGGCTTTCAGTGATCGCGCGAGGTCATCGACCCGCACGGGCCCATTCGACGGTTCGTATCTTTCCGCTCTTGGCTTGACCGGGACGGCCATGCGCGGCTTGCGCGCGGCGAGCGCGTCGAGCAGCAACGGCACCGCTGCATCGGGCGTCGTGGGCAGCATCAGATCAACCGGCGGCAGGATTTCGTAATCCATGCTCCAGCCGTTATGGACGTGGAAGTCGGCGCTGATACTTATCACTTTCGCCTTCGACCCCTCTTGGCCTACAGCATTTCGCAGCGCACCGCCCAAGTCGACCCAATCGAGTGCAAGGATCACATCCGCCGCTTTGATGGCCGCAATCGCCTCCGGTACCATCGCGTTCGAGGCGGGCGCCCCCGCATGGAGCGGATGATCGGTGGGAAAACCGCAACCGATTTTGAGGTCGCTGATCACCTTGGCATTGAGTGCCTCTGCGAGCGCGACGCGTTCGTTCCATGCCTCGACGCTCCGCGATACCCGCCCCATGAGCATGACCGGATGCTTGGCGGCCTTGAGAATTGCAGCCGCGTTCTCGATGAGCTCGGCGGAAGCCATTGGATTAGCCGACGGCATGAAGCGGACGGCCTGGATCGGCGCCAGCGGCTCGGCGAGCTTTGCTTCCTGCATCTCGGCGTCGAGGTTGACATACACCGGGCCGCGCGGCGCGGTGGTCGCAATCCAGGCGGCGCGGATGAGGGCCTCGCGTGCGGCGGCGGGGGAGGCGGGCTGATCATCCCATTTGGTGTAGTTGCGAACGATCGCGCCCTGATCGCGCGCGGTATGAATCCAGTCGATCCATGGCCGGCGCTTGAATGCATCCACTGGGCCGGTCGCACCGAGCACGATGACGGGCTGGCGGTCGCACCAGGCGTTGAAGATGGCCATGGTGGCGTGAAAGAGCCCGACATTCGAATGCACGGCGGCAGCCATCGGCTTGCCGGTCACCTTTGCGTAGCCGTGGGCGAGGGCCACCGCGCTCTCCTCATGCAGGCAGAGCAGCATCTGCGGGGTCTCGTTACCGAGGAAATTCACGATCGAGTCGTGCAGCCCGCGGTAGCTCGCGCCGGGATTTAGCGCGATATACGGAATTTCCAGCGTCCGCAGCGTATCGGCAACCACATCGCTGCCGAAGGCGGGTGCGTTCGTTCCCGTCAGATTGACAGGTCGCTCAAGCGTCCGAACCGGGGGGTGGGCCGCGGTCGCAGGCTTATGGGCGACAGGCGCCGCTTTGGCTTTTGCAGTTGTCACGGGATGATCCTTGGGCTCTTCGAAGGGGCCCATAGAACCCAATCAGAGGCCCTGGCGCAACCGAGCCAGAAGCTTGACGCCTGCATAGCCGTCGGCCGGCTGCATGCCGACTTTGCGCTGGAAATTGCGCACAGCGAGCATGGTGTCATTGCCGACGCGGCCGTCCGTGCCGCCAGTGTCGAAGCCGAGCGCCGTCAGACGCTGCTGGATTTCCTGCACTTCGGCCAGCGTCGGCGTACGCTCGCCGCCCGGGAATGCCTGCACGAGGGGCCCGCCGCCCATGACGCGATCGCCGAGATGCACGATGGACAACGTATAGTTCATGGATGGGTTATAGGAGCGTACGGCATAAAAATTCGGGCCGAGCAGGAATGCTGGCCCTCCTGGCACTGGCACCCAAAGTTTTGCAGACGCGTTGGGTTGTGGAAACGGTTTGCCATCGGCGCGGGTCACGCCGGCGCGCTGCCAAGCGTCGTAGGTTCGCGATGCCCCTTCACCGCTCGTGCGGCCCACGGCCCGCACCTCATAACCCCAGTGCTCCCCGGGGCGATACCTGCCGCGCCTGACAAGATATTGCGCGGTGCCGGCAAGCGCGTCGTCGGGCTTGCCGAACGGGCTCACCCGTCCATCGCCATCGTAATCGAGCCCGACATTGAGCCACACCTCCGGCATCCACTGGGTGTGGCCCATGGCGCCGGCCCAGGAACCGCGCATCTCCTCGGATGTGCTCCAGCCGCGCTCGATGATGACGAGCGCGTTGAGCAGTTCCTGCTCCCAATAAGCGCGCCGCCGCGGCTCGCCCCACGCGAGCGCCGCGAGCGCCGGGACGACCGGGCGCATATGGTTCTTCTGCACATCCGGATCGCCGAACGCGGATTCGATCCCCCATAGCCCGAGCACGATCCCGCGGTCGACGCCGTAGTCCTTCTCGATCCGGCCCAAAAGCGGCGCGTATTCCTTCGCTTTCTCCTTGCCGGTCGTGATGCGCCAATCGGAGACGCGGCGATTGAGATATTGCCAGAGTTGTTCGTTGAATTCGGGCTGGAAGCGGTTGAGCTCAAAAACCGCTATATCCGGTTTGATACTGCCCATAACCCGCGTGTATGTGGCGTCGGATATACCACGCGCGCGCGCGCGTGCGCGAAACGCTGCGACCCACTGGTCGAACGGCGATTTGCTTGCCTGGGCGCGTGCCGTTGCGCTCCACGCCGCCATGGCCGCCGCCAGCATGGACAGGCAGGCTCGTCTTGATAGGGGAGGATTCATCCGTTCGCTCATCGCGCCGCACCGTCGGCCCCGTTGTCTTTCCGGCCGACGATTCTATAGCCGTTTCTGTCGGCTTTGCGGCCGCGCCCGGGTCGGTTGCCAGCGGGTGGGCCGGAATTGAAGCCGTTGGAACGTCTTCCTGCTCCTTGATTTCCTGCCCGCGGCCGCGGATCAGCCGCTCATAGGCAGCAACGAGCGTCATATACGGATTGACGAAGACCCAGCCGTATTTCGTCGGTACCTGTACGTCGAAATGCAGATGATAGGTCGTACCGCGTTCGCGCCGAAAGAAGTTGCCGACTTTCCCGATCACCTCACCCTCGCGTACCAAGCGGCCGTTCACCATTCCATCCGCGTTGAACTGCCTCGGAAGCATATGCAGGTAGCGAAAACGGATGCGCTCATTCGGCGCGTTGGTGACGATGTACAGGGCCTCTTGGCTCGGCGCGCGCAGCACCGCCCCGTCGCGCACGGCGACCACGTCATGCAGATAGGGCTCGCAGCGGTTCGCCCCTTCGATGCGCTGCTTACAGGACGCAGGACGGATATCTTGGCCTTGGTGGCCGAGACCAGCCGGGCACTGGCCGACATAGAAAAAGCGGGTCTCGCAGAAGTTATCCCGCCAGGGATAGGAATAGTTGTCGGCAGCCGATTCGTCCAAGATTAGCTTCTGCCCGTTGACACGGCAGCGATAGGCCCTGACCCCATCTACGCTTCCAGCACCGTAGCGTCCGGTCGCCTCGCAGTTCCCCCAGTTCATGAACGACTGGGAATTGGCAAAAGCCGGCGCCTCCTTGAGCGGGAAACGGATTTTGGAATAAACGGTGTAATCCGCAACCCCGCCTCTGCGCTTGAAGCCGGTGCCGGGAAGTATGTCGCCGGGGCTGTGATAGGTGAAGACGCTCGATTCCTCGGCTGGCCGATCGATTGCATCGGCTGTGGTTGCCTGCGGTTGCGCCTGTGGCGTGCCGCCGACGACACGCAGTGCCTTTAGGAATCGAACGGCGACCTTATCGGCGTCGCGGCACGACATTTTGCGGAACCGTGCTCTCCCGTCGAAGCATTCGATCGCCACGACATAGGGCACACCGTAGCGCACGAAGGTGTATCGCACGTAGTTTTCCAGAAACATGCGGCGGATGCCGGGGAACTCATCTAGGCCATGTACCGGCCATCCGATCATGCCGGCGGGATCGTCGACTTCGTACAGGAGGGCCGAGCCGCCGACGTGGATATAGATCGGATCGGAAAAGCCGATCCGTAATTCGGGCATCTCCTGCGTGCGCGCGACAATGACGGCGTCATAGCCTGCCGGGCCGGGATAAAAGAAGGGTACTGAATCGAAGCCAAAAAGATAGTTGTCAGCCGGCGGATTCGTCACAGCGACTCCGTCAGATCCCGTAGCGCGGTCGTGCAGAAAGGACCCAGTATCGAAGGGCAGCAGCACCGGGACTGGGCTCGCGGCGATGTTCGCAAAGCGCTCGCCGGTTGCGCGGCTGAGTTCGGCCATCCGCTCCGGCAGGACGATCGGTTCTCCGGGATCGAGCGCGCCGAGCTCGACCGCAACCGCATCCCAATCCACGGGGGTGGGAGCAATGCGTGGGCTCTTCATGTCCTGCGCGGCCGCGGCAAAAACGCCAGCCGCGAGCGCGAGGCCCGCAATTCCTAATCGCAGCATGACGCTCCATACCTCGCCGGAGCTGTCGCGGCGACGTCCGGGCGCGAATCAAGTATCGCTGTCGTGGACGATTCTGCCAAGTGGGTTAACGAAAACGGTCGGAAAGTGTTGCAAAGAGGTTGCGCGGCGCTCGGATCGATCGCGCGAAACGTCAGTCCTTGGCGCGCTCCACGTATGACCCATCCGCCGTCATGACCACAATTTTCGTGCCCGGTCCGACGAATGGGGGGACCATCGTGCGCACCCCGTTCGACAGCAGCGCCGGCTTGTAGGACGAAGCGGCGGTCTGGCCTTTGACGGACGGCTCCGTTTCCACCACTTCCAGAGTCGCTTTCTGCGGGAGTTCGATCGCGACCGGCACCCCCTCGTGGACTGAGAGCATGACCTTCATTTCCGGCTGGAGATAGGCGGCCTGGTTGCCGATGACATCCGCGGGCAACGTCACCTGGTCGTAGGTCTCGGTATTCATGAAATGAAAGCCGTCGCTGTCCTGGTAAAGGTACTGATAGTCGCGATCTTCCACATAGGCGCGCTCGACTTGCTCGGTCGTCTTGAAGCGTTGCGCCACCTTTACCCCGTCGCTGATGCGGCGCATGTCGATCTGGGTCGTGGGGGTGCCCTTGCCGGGGTGAAAGCTTTCGGCATTGAGGACGACGTAGAGCTTGCCGTCGACTTCGACGATATTGCCCTTGCGCAGCGAGCTGGCGATGACTTTCACAGCGCGGGTTCCTCGATTGCCGGAGGCGAGCCACCAATTCCGGGCCACCATACTGATCTTGGGGCCATTCGCCAGCAATTTTCGTAGCCGCTGGGCGGCTGACATGTCGGCGGAAGGAGCGTGCGGATGACTTCGCCATTCTGGGTTCTGCACGCTCGCCGGCGCCCATTCCTGTTGGCACGCATGCTTATTGCAGCGGCCTTGCGGCAGTTTTTCGCGGCGCGGGATTTCGTCGAGGTCGAGACTACGGCGCTTGTACTTTCGCCGGGCAACGAAACGCATCTGCATGCATTCGGAACCGACTTGGTAGCGCCAGCCGGCGCGCGCGCGCGCCTTTATCTACGCACCTCGCCTGAATTCGCCTGCAAGAAGCTTTTGGCGGCCGGCGAGCGCCGGATTGTCGAGTTCGCCCGCGCGTTTCGCAACCGCGAGCGCAGCGTGCTGCACCATCCCGAATTCACGATGCTTGAGTGGTATCGAGTTGAGGAGCCTTGCGACGTTCTGATGCACGATTGCGCTGCCGTGCTTGCACTCGCGGCCGAGACTGCGGGGACGACGCGGTTCTCCTTCCGCGATCGCGCCATCGATCCCTTCGTCAAGCCCGAGCGGCTCACCGTCTCGGAAGCTTTTTCGCGTTACGCGAAGATCGACCTCGTCGCAATCCTACCGCCGCAACCTGCCGCTGTGTTCGCCGCGGCGGCCGCGGCCGCCGGTATCCGCACCGCCGCCGACGATACGTGGGGTGATATTTTTAGCCGCGTGCTCGTCGAGAGAATCGAGCCGCATCTGGGGCAGGGGCGAGCGACGATCCTTTACGATTATCCTGCAATCCAATCACCGCTCGCGCGGCCTAAGGCGTCCGATCCGCGGCTCGCCGAGCGCTTCGAGCTCTATGCGTGTGGGATCGAGCTTGCCAATGGGTTTGCAGAGCTCACCGATGCCGCCGCGCAACGCAAACGGCTGGAAGAGCAAATGGCGGAGAAGGAACGCATCTATGGCGAGCGCTATCCGATCGACGAGGATTTCTTGAACGCTCTCTCGGTGATGCCGGAAGCTAGCGGGGTGGCGCTCGGGTTCGAACGGCTGGTCATGCTCGCAACCGGCGCCGCCCACATCGACGACGTGGTGTGGACGCCGATATCAGAGCGATGAATCAAGCACGGTACTAAAGAGGAACCAATGTTGGTGCTTTACCACAACGGTATGTCGCTTTGCGCCCAAAAGGTGAGGGTGTGTCTCGCCGAGAAGGGACTCGAATGGGAAAGCCGCCATCTCGTCCTGCGCGCTGGAGAGCACCAGCAATCGTGGTATCGCAAGCTCAATCGACGTGCGGTAGTGCCGACGCTCGTCGACGGGGACAGGGTCATTCCGGAATCGAATGTCATTCTCGAGTATCTCGATGAGGTGTATCGCGATCCGGGGCTTGCACCCGACCATCCTTATGGCCGTACTAGGATGCGGTTGTGGACGAAGCAACTCGACGAAGATATCCACGATGCTTCCGCAGCGGTCCTGAGCTTCGGCATTGCTTTCAGGCATCAGTACATGGAGCGTGGCGAGCTCGGACAGAAGATGCTGGAAGCAGTCCCCAACGTCTTCAAGCGCGAGCGCCGGCGCGATGTAATTGAACGGGGCACCGACTCGAAACACTTCATCATTGCGGTCGAGCGCATGGTCCTGCTCCTCGACGAGATGGAAGAAGCGCTCGCTGCGCATCAATGGCTCGCTGGCGACGAGTACACTTTGGCGGATGTCGCCTTCACCCCGTATCTCGCGCGCCTCGAACACCTCAACATCATTGGCATGATCGGAGGGCGACATCGTCTGGCCGACTGGTACGGTCGCTGCAAGACGCGGCCTAGCTTTTATCAAGCCATCGTCAAGTGGGAGAATGCCGACTATCTTGAACTGATGCGGCGCCGTGGCGCCGAAGCTTGGCCACGGGTCGAGGCGATCGCCCGCGCGCATCGATCTGCGACGGGAGCGAAGCCGGCATGAAAGGAGACGGCATGCCTGCTTACTGTCCCATGCTCTGCATCTTGGCGGCGGGGATCATCACTGTTGGTGCACAGCCGACGTCGGCGCAGGGCTATCCGACCCAGACCATCACATTTCAAGTTGCATTCGCCGCCGGCGGCATCGCCGATGTTGTCGCGCGCCTTGCGGGTCAGAAGCTCAGCGAGCGCCTCGGATACACTGTGGTGGTGGAAAATCGTGGCGGAGCCGGTGGCAATCTCGCCGCAAAGTCGGTGAGCGGCGCGGCGTCCGACGGTCATAGCATTCTTGTGACGACGACGTCCCTTGCGGTCAACGAGACAACGACGCGGAACAAAGGTTTTTCGGTCAACGATCTGCGCACGATCGCCATTGTGGCATTCAGCCCCGACGTCCTTGCCGTTCATCACAGCAATCCGGCGAAGGATTTGCGGGAGTTCATCAAGAATGCAAAGAGCTTCACCTATGGGAGTGCCGGCGTCGGCACCGGTCCGCACATCGGCGCGGAATATTTTTTCCGCGAGGTCGCGAAGGTTCAAGCCGTGCACGTCCCGTTCACCGGCGGCGCGCCAGCCGTTGCTGCCGCGATCGGCAACCACGTCGACGCGATCGTGCTGACGCTGCCGACGGTGGTGCCGCCGATCACGCAAGGGCTTCTCCGCGGCCTTGGTCTTGCCAGCCCGGGGCGCAACTCCGCAGTGCCGGATGTGCCAACGTACGGCGAAATGGGGTTCCCTGACTTCTATTCAGGCTCGTGGGTCGGCTTTTTCGCACCGGCGAAGACACCCGATGCGGTCGTCACCAAGCTCAACGCGGAGATCAACGCGATCATGCGCGAGCAGGAGGCACAGCAGAAGCTCAAGACGATTGGCTTCGACGTGATAATCAAGAGTGCTGCCGAGGCTACTGACTACTTCAGGAGCGAAGTCTCGAGATGGGGTGAAATGACCCGCGCGATCGGCTATTCGAGCGAGTGAGCATACGGTGGACAGGGCGGAGAGCAGAACGCGCTAGCGGCTCACCACCACGTTGAGGATCGCCGTGCGTCCCTCTTGAGTGGCGGTGAGCGCGCTTCGCAGCGCGATCTCCAGCTCGGCACGGTACTCGACCCTCTCGCCATGGAAGCCGAAATGGCTTCCCAACTTCTCATACTCCGGTCCGTCGATCGTCACCCCGAAATGCAGTCCTTTATTGGCGGAGACTCCATCGGGATAATGATGGATGTGGCCTTTTCGCATCGCCTCATACTTCTTGTTGTTGAGGATGACGATCATGATCGGCAGATCGTGCCGTTTCGAGGCGCCGAGCGCCTGAATGATGGGGTTATAAAGAAACGAGCCGTCGCCGATGAGCAGCGCCACCGGGCGCTCGGGCGCCGCGAGCTTGACCCCGAGCGCGGTTCCAATGCCCTGGCCGAGCCCACCCGACCCGCGGAAGAAGCTTTGCGGGGTGGTCTGCGGTAGGTGCTGGCGGATCAGTGGGGAATGGGTAATCGTCTCGTCCACATAGATCGTATCGGCTGGCATCATTTCGCCGAGCACGCCCAGGAGCGAGAGCGGATCGATTGCACTTCCATTCTGTGCCTTCTCGCGTTCGGCCCGAAGGGCCGCAACATAATCCTCATGCTCGCGGGTCCAGCGCTGGCGCCGTGCATTCACTGTGCCGGTCTCGAGCTTCATCGACTTTGCGGCCGCGCTCAGCAACGTCAGCGATTCCGCAATGTCGCCTTCGAGATAAAAATCCGCGTGCAGGTTTTGGTAGACCATGTGCTCTTTAAGCGGATGATCGTGGACCGCGACGATCTTGCCGCGCGTCGGCCGCCGCCGGGGCGGATACCAAGGCGCGCGCGCACCTACCAGAAGCACAAGGTCGGCGTCGTCGAGCGCTTTATACCTGCCCACGCCAAGGTAGAGCGGGTGATTGGTCGGAAAGTTCGCGTAGGAGTTCACCCGTCCGTTGATCACCGGTACGGCGAAGAGATTGGCGAACTCCTGCAACGCTGAAAACGTTTTGGGATCCCGCCCGGCGGTCTCCGTCACGATGACGGGGCTCTTGGCGTTACGTACGAGTTCCGCAACTTTTTCGACGTCCTGCGGCCTCGGTTGCACCAACGGCGCCGGCGGCACCTCGCGCGTGGTCTCGGGCGGCGTCCAGTCGTGCAGCATGTGCTCGAGCGGCACATTGAGATAGATCGGTCCCTTCGGCACGCGCTGCGCCATTTCGCCGGCGCGGATCACGCTCTCGTAGAGGGTATGGGGGCTAGTCACGGCGCGAGCCCACTTCGCAAACGGCTCGACGAAGCGTTCGATGCCACCGACGGAAAGCCCGCCATACCACTGCTGTTCGATGTCGAGGTCGGGGTCTTCCCCCAGCGTCTGCGACTCGCCGGACATGATCACCATTGGCACTTCGTTCTGCAGGGCACCATGGATGCCCATGCTTCCCTGGAGAACGCCGACGCCGGCGTGCACTAGCACTGCTTGCGGTCGGCCCGTGATCAGCGTGTAGCCGCTCGCCATGTTGACCGCGAGCGTCTCGTGCCAAGACTCGACGAAGGTCGGACCCGCTCGGTTCTCGAGCTTCTGACGCGCCAGTGCCTCCCAGATCGGCGACCATTCCGAGCCCGGCGAGGACATAATGTAGTCGATCTTGAGCTTGCGAAACGCCTCGAGGATCGCTTCGCCCCCGTCGAGATAATTTTTCATCTTGCACGCGCTCCTGAATGAGTGGCGCATACGACACGGATTTTTGCACCTTCGCAAGCGGGGGACATGACTGCCGCATCAGGTTGTCTCGCCTCGCACCGGCCTAGCGCATGCGGATTGACATTTGGCCGATCCCGCACCATCAGCGGGCTTGGCCGCGAAGCGGCAAACATGGTCGCTGCTGGAAAATTGCAGATGAGAGCAAAACGCAAGACATTACGCCGCGCCGATGATCTCCTGGCGGCCGGCTTGATCCCGCTCGAACGACGCGCTGCGATCGAAGCGGTTGCCGCGCGCTATGCGCTCGCGCTAACGGCCGACGTTGCCGAGCTCGTCGATGCGGGCGATGCGCATGACCCCATTGCGCGCCAGTTCGTTCCCGACGAGGCCGAGCTCCAAAGCCGGCCTGAGGAGATGACCGACCCGATCGGGGACGACGCGCATAGCCCCGTCAAGGGCATCGTGCACCGCTATCCCGACCGGGTGCTGCTCAAGCCCGTCCATATCTGCGCAGCCTATTGCCGCTTTTGTTTCCGCCGCGAGGCGGTTGGACGCGCGCGATCCCTCGGGCGCCCGCAGCTCGACGCCGCGATGGCCTATATCCGCGCGCATGATGACATCTGGGAGGTGATCCTCACGGGCGGCGATCCGCTCGTGCTCTCGCCGCGACGCCTCGGGCAGCTCGTGCAAGCGCTTGGGACGATCGAGCATGTCAAGATCATCCGCGTGCACAGCCGGCTACCGGTGGTCGCGCCTTCGCGCGTGACGCCCGCGATGGTGGGCGCTCTCAAGGTGCCGGGCAAGGCGACCTTCGTGGTGCTCCACGCCAATCATGCCCGTGAACTCACAGCAAAGGCGCGCGCAGCCTGCGCGCGCCTAATCGATGCCGGCATTCCCATGTTGAGCCAGAGCGTGCTGTTGCGCGGCGTCAACGATGACGCCGCCGTGCTCAGCGAGTTGATGCGCGCCTTGGTCGAATGTCGGATCAAGCCGTATTACCTCCATCACGGCGATCTGGCCCCCGGCACTGCGCATTGGCGAACGAGTATCGAAGAAGGTCAGCGCTTGATGCGCGCTCTGCGTGGCCACTTCTCCGGGTTGTGCCAACCGACCTATGTTCTCGACATTCCTGGAGGGCGCGGCAAGTCGCCGATTGGCCCGAGTTATCTCGCCCGTGCTGCTCGCGAAAATGGTGCCGCGTGTTACGAGGTCGAGGATTTCAGGGGGCGCCGTCACGCCTATCCGCCGGTGCGCGGAACGACAGTGCCAGTCTCACCAGGGTTGCCGGTTGACGAGGCGGCTCAATAAGGCAATCGCCGAACTGCACTCTCGGTTTCGAAACCTGTTTGCTCACCACCAGCCGCCGCCGCACCACATCTCGCATGTGTTGCGTCGGTAGAAATTGTAAAAAAGCGCAACGACGCAACGGCCATTCCAGTCGCCCGCGAGAAGCCTGATCCGCTCGCCCGCTGCCCAAGCGAAGCAGGCCGGCGTGCGTGCGGTAAACCGCGCGCCGTTGATGATGAAATTACCACTGTAAGGAGGCTGTACGACTTCGATGACGTGCCGCTCGGCCGGCAGATAGAACCGCTGATAGGACCGTCGGGGCGCGTATTCCATACCGTCCGCAA
>DATNNX010000142.1:0-11071 GCA_035601615.1 Xanthobacteraceae bacterium | reverse complement strand
CCACCAAGTTGACGACCTGGTTCGCCTCGATGCCCGACGTACGCGGATAGACCGAGTAGGGGCCGATCCCGGTAAGATCGTCGATCTCCCAAGCAGTGATGGTGCCGTCGTTCTTGACTCCGATCTTTGCCTTCACCCGATGATCGCGGGCGTGGATGTCGGTGACGAAGCTCTCGATGCGATCGGCGACGAACTTGATCGGACGCTTGAGCAGCTTGGAGAGCGCGACTGTCGCCATCTCGTCCGCATACGTATGCACCTTGATTCCAAACGAGCCGCCGACGTCCTTGGTCACGACGCGAACCTGATGCTCCTCGAGACCAAGATGCTTGGCGAACAGGTTCTGCATCATGTGCGGCGCCTGGGTGCCCTGGTACACGGTGAGACGCCCGTCGCCCTCGTTCCAATCGGCGAGGGTGGCGCGCGGCTCGTTGGTGACGCCCGTGTGGCGGCCGAAATGGAAGGTCGTCTCGATCACCGCATCGGCGTCGCGGAAGCCTTTGTCCGGATCGCCGCCGACATGCACGCGTTCGAACGTCAGATTGTCGCCGAGCTCCGGATGAATGACCGGAATGCCGGGCTCGAGCGCAGTTTCGGGATCAGTGACGGCAGGCAGCTCTTCGTAGCTGACCTCGACCAGCTCGCACGCATCCTCAGCCTCGGCGCGGCTGCGGGCGACAACCGCGCACACCGCCTCGCCTTGCCAGCAAGCCCGCTCGATCGCCATGGCGTGCTGCGGCGCCGATTTGATCCCCTTGAGGTGCGTCAGCACCCCAATCCAGGGCGTGATCACTTTGGCGAGCTCGGCGCCCGTGACGACGGCGACGACGCCGGGCGCCTTGGCCGCGGCCGCCGTCGCGATCGCGATGATCCGCGCATGAGCGTGGGGCGAGCGCACGAAGGCAACATGCGCCATCCGCGGCAGCGTCAGGTCGCTGACGAATTGCGCGCGGCCGCGGGTGAGGCGCGCGAGATTCGGCCGCGGCACCGAGCGGCCGATATAGGAGTTGGGCCGGTCGAGGGCGGAGACGATCGGGGGGGAGTCGTCGGTGATTTTCATGGGTACGTACCACCGTGCGACGCGCCGGGAACCTCAGCGGGCAGCAGCAGCGACGGCATCCGCGTTGAGGCGCTCATCGCTTCGCTTCTGCCCGAGTCTTCGCCACCGCTTCTACTGCGTCCACGATCGCCTGATATCCAGTGCAGCGGCAATAATTGCCGGAGAGATGCGCGCGGATTTGTTCGCGGCTCGGAACGCCACTGCGGCCCAGCAGTTCCTGCGCGGTCAGCAGCATGCCTGGCGTGCAATAACCGCATTGCAGCGCGTTACGCGCGACGAAGGCCTGCTGCAGATCGGCGATCTCGTCGGTATCGGCGACGCCCTCGATGGTATCGACGCGCGCGCCGTCGCATTGCACCGCGAGCATAAGACAGCCGCGTACCACCGCTCCGTTAACGCGCACACTGCAGGCCCCGCAGACGCCGTGCTCGCAGCCGACGTGACTGCCGGTCAGCGCAAGATCCTCGCGCAGAAAGTCGACCAGCGTCTTGCGCGCATCGACGCGTTCGCGCACCTCCTCGCCGTTGACTGTGATCGCGATCTCGTGGAAACGCTGGCTCATGAGGCCGCTCGCCCGAGTTGCCGCGCCACCCGCCGCAGCAGCACGCCGGCGAGATGAGCCTTGACCGCGCCCGATGTCTGCACGTCATCCGGCGGCTCAAGGTCCTCGACGAGCGCGCTCACCGCCGCCTCGACATCCCCGTCCGCCAGGGCCGGTTCTGCTTTACGCGCGCGCACCGGCGTCGCGCCAACGCCGAAATAGGCGAGGCGGACATCGTTGAGGCGCTTGCCGTCGGCCTGGGCGCAGGCGGCAAGCCCGACCATCGCGTAGTCGCCGTGGCGTCGCGCGAACTCGGCGAAGCCGACGCGGGTGGCGCCGCTCGCCACCGGAATACGGATGCCCGTGAGCACATCGCGCCCCGCGAGCGCGGTCTCGAACAGGCCCTTGAAAAAATCGTCAGCTTTGACTGCGCGCTGCCCCTGCGGGCCGACGATTTCGATTTCGGCGCCGAGCGCGACCATGCACGCCGGCAGCTCGGCCGCCGGATCGGCGAAGGCGAGCGAGCCGCCGACCGTGCCGCGGTTGCGGATCGCGGGGTGGCCGATATGCGGCAGGGCTAAAGCGACGAGCGGCGCCGCTTGCGCGATCTCGGCGGAGCGTTCCGCCTGCGCGTAGCGCACCAGTGCGCCGATTTCGATATGGGCGTTTCTCAACGTGATGTGATCGAGCCCGCCGACGCCATTGATGTCGACCAGCAGCGCGGGCTGGCTCAGCCGCATGTTGAGCGTGGCGATCAGGCTCTGTCCGCCCGCGAGCAACCGCGCATCATCAGCTGCCAGCAATTCAATCGCGTGCGCGACCGAGCGAGCCTTGGCATAGGCAAACGGTGGGGGCTTCAACCCGTCCTCCCGGCGACACTGATCGTCGAGGCTTATTGTCGCCGCTTGACCGAAGCCGTCAATCCTCGCCCGCCGCCGCTCGATTGGTGAAGCAGGCGTTGCCGAGCCCGGTGCCGATCGTGAGCACCCCCCAACGGGTGACATCGCGCATGAACGGCGCCCGGCTCAGGCACCACCGCGTCGTTGTGCAGGAGGATCACCGTTTCATGTTCGCCGATGGCCGGGATCGCTTCGTGCAGCGCGAGCGGGGGCTGGGCAAGGTCGTGCTTTGGTCGGCCATGACTCGTTCCCGCCCAGGCCCATGACAACCACGAAGCCGCCGAAAGGTTTCGGCCGTCTCGCTCAGAGCGTAGAGGACGGGCCTACGATCCGACGCACGATGTCGATGGCCCGCCGCATGAGCGTTTCCGACGCTTCGAGCGTCCGGAAGGCGGCATGGGAGGTCAGCGTGACGTTTTCCGTGCGCGCCAGCGGATGATCCGGCTTGAGCGGCTCGGCGTGAAAGACATCGAGCCCGGCATGGCGGATATGGCCGCTCGCCAGGGCCGCGAGGAGGCCTGCTTCCTCGACCAGCGCCGCGCGCGCGGTGTTGACGAGGATCACGCCCCGCTTGGTGCGCGCGAGGCGCTCAGCATCGATAAAGCCGCGCGTCTCGTCATTGAGTGCGAGATGGAGCGAGATGATGTCGGCGCGCGCCAGCAATTCATCCAACGCGACCAGCCGCACTTCTGACCGCGGCGAGCGATTCCAGCCGATCACCTCCATCCCCACCCCGCGCGCGATGCGCGCCACCTCCCGCCCGATACCGCCGAGCCCAATCAGGCCGAGCGTCTTGCCGTTGAGCTGCATGCTTTCGAGCGGGTCCCATACGCCCCCGCGAACGGCCCGATCCATGCGTGCGAGGCCGCGGCAGCAGGCAAATATGAGCGCCATCGTGTGCTCGGCGACTGCGATGTCGCCGTAGCCCTTGATGGTGTGCACCTTGATGCCGAGGCGGTTCAGTGCCGGCACGTCCATGTAGCTTGAGGCGCCGGTCCCGAGAAAGACGATGTGTTTGAGCCCGCGGCAGCGAGCCATGACTTCGGTCGGCATATAGGAGTGATCGTCGAGGCAAATATCGTAATCGGCGAGCAGCCGCGGCAGGTCGGCGGGTTGAAACGGATCGCTATTGACGGCAATCGGCGGATCGTCGGCTCGTCGCACCCGGGCAAAGACCGGCGCCAGTTGATTGTTGCAGTCGATGAAGATCGATTTCATGCCGGTTCCCTCGCCGCCTGTTGCGGCCTAGTAGTACCGTATGAATGGACAACCGTGGAGGACTGCGCATGGCTGGCGAGTTCGAGGGCAAGATCGTCGTCATCTCGGGGGCGAGCCGCGGGATCGGCCGCGGCATCGCGCTCGCGTTCGCGCGTGAGGGCGCGCAGACCGTGCTCGCTTCCTCTTCCGAGCAAAATCTGGCGGCCGCGGCCAAGATCATCGCGGCGCAGGGCCCGCAGCCGTTCACGGTCGCCGGCGATCTGCGCACGCTCGCGGCATGCGAGCAGCTGTTCAACCGCGTGAACGAGCGCTTCGGCCGTTGCGATGTGCTCATCAACAACGCGGGTGCGACGCGCGCCGGCGCATTCCTGGAATTGCCCGATGCGGTTTGGCTCGACGGCTTCGCACTGAAATTCTTTGGCGCCGTGCGGCTCACCCGCCTCTTCTGGCCGCTGTTGAAGGCATCGCAGGGAAGCGTGATCAATATCGTCGGCGGCGCGGCACGCACGCCGGATGCCGAGTTCTTGATCGGCGGCGCGGCCAACGCGGCCGTGGCCAACTTCTCCAAGGGCCTCTCGAAGCTCGGCAATCGCGACAACGTCAACGTCAACGTCATCCATCCCGGCAACACCGATACCGAACGGCAGGACGAGCTGCGGCGCCAGCGCGCCGCGGCTTTGGGACGAACGGTCGACGAGCTGCGCGCCGAGGCGCTCAGCAAGAGCAACGTGCGGCGCTTCGGCAAGCCCGAGGACATCGCCGCGCTCGTGCTATTTCTTTGCTCCGAGCGCGCACGCCACGTGCAGGGCACGGCCATCGCCGTCGATGGCGGCGCAACGCCGGGTCTGTATTGAGGAAAGTCCGGGTTGGCAGTGCATGGCTCGAAGGAGCTTGCGCGCAGGCATGGAGCCTGTCATGGAAATTACACTCGCGCGACGGGAATAACCTCGGTCCGCGCAGGGTTGTTCAATCGGTCGACGGGCGTTCCGCCGGCGATAAGATTTTCGGGAGGACCACATGAACCAGATAACGCGGCGCGCTTTCGGTGTGGCCGGTTTTGCCCTGCTGCTCGCGACGTCGGCGAGCTTTGCCCAGCAACCGCCGCCGGTGCGCGTCCGTGGCCAAATCGACAAGATCGAGGGAGACGTCTTCGATATCAAGACGCGCAACGGAGAGATGGTCAAGGTCAAGCTTGTCGATCCGGCGCGGGTGATGGCATTCGTCAAGGCGTCGCTCGATGACGTCAAGATCGGCAAATTCATCGGCGTCACTGCCATGCCGCAAGCCGACGGCACCCAGAAGGCGATCGCCGTCCACATCTTCCTCGATTCGCAGAAAGGCGTGGTAGCCGACAGGCATAGCCCCTGGGATCTGCAACCGGGCAGCACCATGACCAACGCGATCGTGGATACGACGGTGGCCGGCGTCGATGGCCAGACCATCATGGTCAAATACAAGGACGGAGAAAAGAAAGTCATCGTCCCGCCCAACACGCCGATCGTGGCCTATGCGCCGGCCGAGAAGAGCGAGCTCAAGCCGGGGGCGCAGATCATCATTTTCGGTGCCACCAAGCAGGGGGACGGATCGTTGACGACGCCGGCTATCAGCGTCGGCCGGGACGGTGTCGTCCCGCCGATGTGACGCGTCTTTTCTTCCCCATCCCGTTCACAAGCCATTCGGAGGAAAAATGAGCAGAATGACACCACGTTTATTGGCCGCGGCAGCGGTCGTCGGGGCGCTTGCGACGGCGTCGGCACTGGCGCAACAGCCGCAGACGGTGCGCGTGCGCGGGCCGATCGAGGCGGTCGATGGCTCGACCCTCACTGTCAAGGCAGGCGAGGCGGGCAACGTGACGGTGAAGCTCGCCGACAACGCCGCGGTCTATGGCGTCATCAAGGCGACGCTCGCGGATATCAAGCCGGGCGCCTTCATCGGCGTCGGCGCGACCCCGCAGGCCGATGGCAGCCAGCGCGCCATACAGGTCATGATCTTCGCCGAGCCGCAGCGCGGCACCGGCGAGGGTCACCGGCCATGGGATCGGCCGAACACGACGATGACGAATGCGACCGTGGACACGACGGTGGCCGGTGTCGACGGCCAGGTGGTCATGGTCAAATATAAGGACGGGGAGAAGAAGATCATCGTCGGTCCCGATGCGGTGATCCGCGCCTATGTGATCGGCAGCAAGGACGAGCTCAAGCCGGGCGCCAACATCAATATCGTCCGTGCGACGAAGAAGCCGGATGGGACGTTCGAAGCCGACCGCGTCAACGTCGGGCGCGACGGCGTCGTGCCGTAGGTCAGGGCCGGGCGATTTTCGCGCCGCCGCGGCGCGCGGGCGCGTGCGCCGAACCGCGCGCGGGAACATCGAGGTCGCTCGCCAGCAAGTCCGGAAGGTGTGATGGCGCGGCGATGCGCGGCGGATTGCGCCGCCCGCGCGCGCGGCTGTCGACATTTTCGTCGTGCGGGCGTTTGACCGCGTCGGCGCGCGCGGGTGACTCGATCGGCGGCGCATCCTCGGTCAAGCGCGCCAGCAGCGAGGTGAGATCGTCAAGCCTCGCCGCAACGACGTGGATGACGCCGGATTCCTGCTGCAGCTCGCCGCCGACGGCGACATAGCGTGCGCCCATGATGACAGGACGAAAACGCTCGAACGTCTTGGGCCACACGATGATATTGGCGATCGCGGTCTCATCCTCGATGGTCATGAAGATGACGCCGTTGGCCGCCCCCGGCTGCTGGCGAACGGTGATGAGGCCGGAGACGTTGACGCGCGCGCGCGACGGCAAGTCGCGCAGCTCCTCGTTGCGGATGATGCCGCGCCGGGTGAGGTCGGCGCGCAGGAAGCTCGCCGGATGCTCCCGCAGCGACAGCTCGAGAAAGCGGTAGTCGTTCGCCACTTCCTCGCCCAGCGGCATGGCTGGCAGTCGCACGGCGGGCTCGCCTGGAATTGAAATTTGCGCCGGCCCGCGCGGCGCAGCAGTTGGCACGGGCGTTCTACGAAACAACGGCAGATCATCGTCACTGGCGCCGACACGGCCGAGCGCCTTCGCCGCCCACAGCGCCTGCCGCCGTGTGAGACCGAGCGAGCCGAAGGCATCGGCGTCGGCGAGTCGGGCGATGGCATGGGTCGGCAGACCGGTGCGCAGCCAGAGATCGCGGACGCAAGCGTAGCCCGCCGCGCGGTCCCGCACGATCACTCTGCCGTGCTCTTCCGCTAATCCCTTGATCTTGCGGAAACCCAATCGCAACGCGTGGGTGGAGCGGATGTCGCCCGCCATATCGTGGTGGAGCGCGTGCAGGCGCGCGGCGGCGCGCTCCCCCGGCTCGAGCGTGGCATCCCAGTCGGAATGGTTGATGTCGACCGGGCGCACTTCGACGCCATGCTCTCGCAGGTCGCGCACGATCTGCGCCGGCGCGTAAAATCCCATGGGTTGCGAATTGAGCAGCGCCGCCGCGAACACGTCCGGATAACGGCACTTGAGCCAGGCCGAAGCGTAAACGAGCAGCGCAAAGCTCGCCGCGTGACTTTCCGGAAAGCCGTATTCGCCGAACCCCTCGATCTGGCTGAAGCAGCGCTCGGCGAAGTCACGCGGATAGTTTCTCGCCACCATTCCTTCGATCATCTTGGTCTTGAACTTGCCGATGGTGCCGGTGCGCTTGAAGGTCGCCATGGCCCGGCGCAACTTGTCGGCTTCGCCCGGCGTGAAGCCGCCGGCGACGATGGCGATCTTCATCGCCTGTTCCTGGAACAAGGGCACGCCGAGCGTCTTGTCGAGGACGGCTTCGAGCTCCTTCGAGGGATAGGATACCGGCTCAAGTCCCTGCCGGCGGCGCAGATATGGATGCACCATGTCGCCCTGGATCGGGCCCGGCCGCACGATCGCGACTTCGATGACGAGATCGTAGAATTTCTTCGGTTTGAGACGCGGCAGCATCGACATCTGCGCGCGGCTTTCGACCTGAAACACGCCGAGCGAATCCGCGCGTTGCAGCATGCGATAAACGGCGGGATCTTCTTTGGGAATCGTAGAGAGGGTGAAGAAGCCCTGCCCGTTCTCTTGCTGGCGTCGCAATGAGCGGAACGAAAGATCATAGTGCTTTTCGGTGAGCTCGAATGCCTTGCGCAGGCACGTGAGCATGCCGAGCCCGAGCACATCGACCTTGAGGATGCCGAGCGCGTCGAGATCGTCCTTGTCCCATTCGACGAAGGTGCGGTCGTCCATTGCGCCATTGGCGATCGGCACCACCTCGTCGAGCCGGCTGTGGGTGATGACGAAGCCCCCGACGTGCTGGGAGAGATGGCGGGGGAAGGATTGGATCTCGATCGCGAGCGCCCGCATTTTCTGCATACGCGAGCTGTTCACGTCGATACCGGTGCGCACGAGTTCGGCGGTGCGCACTCCGCCGCCTCCCATGCCCCAGATCGAGGAGGACAGCGCGCCGATCGTATCTTCCGACAATCCGAACACCTTGCCGACCTCGCGGATGGCGGATCGGCCGCGATAGGAGACGACGGTTGCGGCAATGCCGGTATGATCGCGGCCGTAGTGCTCGTAGATATGCTGAATCACCTCCTCACGCCGCTCGTGCTCGAAATCGACGTCGATGTCGGGCGGCTCGCCGCGATCCGATGAGATAAAGCGTTCGAACAGGAGGCGCCCCTCGCGTGGATCGACGTCGGTGACGCGCAGGCAATAACAGACCGCGGAATTTGCCGCCGAGCCGCGGCCTTGACACAGAATGTTTTGGCTGCGTGCGTACCGGACGATGTGATGGACGGTGAGAAAATAAGGCGCGTAATTCAATTTGCCGATCAGCGTCAATTCATGATCGAGCGACTGGCGGACGTTGTCCGGGATGCCGTCGGGATAACGCGCCGCGGCGCCTTCCCAGGCCAGATGCACAAGCGCGTCCTGCGGCGTTGCGAAGCCCGCGCGCATTTCTTTCGGGTACTCGTATCGCAGCTCATTCAGCGAGAAGGTCAGCGCCGTATGGAGCGCCGCGGTTTCTTCGATTGCTTCCGGCGTGTCGCGGAACAGACGCGCCATCTCGGCGGGCGGCTTAAGATAGCGTTCGGCATTTGCGGCAAGCCGGCGTCCCGCCGTGTCGATCGTCAGGTGCTCGCGGATGCAGGTGAGCACGTCCTGCAATTCGCGCCGGTCCGGGTGATGATAGAGCACGTCATTGACCGCAATCAGCGGCACGCCCGCTTGCCGCGCCATCGCGGCGCGCCGGGTGAGCCGCGCACGATCATTGCCGCGGTAGAGCATGGTGGCGGCGAGCCACACGCGGCCGCCGGCGGCTTCGCACAGCAGCGCGAGCAGGTCGGTTGCGCCGGCTTTTTTCTTCGCAATTGCAACGAGCCGAATGCATCCCTGCGGCGCTTGCGGATGTTGTCCAGGCCCGCCTTGCCGGGAGGCGGGGAGGGGTGCTTCCTTTCGCAAGAACGGAGGCGAGGGATGCTCCCAGGTCGAGGTCTCCATCACGATGAGCTCGAGGCCGTCGATGTGCGCGAGCAAATCCTCGCGATAGAGAATGCATTCGCCTTTCTCCGCGCGCAGATTGCCGCGCGTGAGCAGGCGGCAGAGCCCACCCCACGCGCGGCGGTCGCGCGGATAGGCGAGAATGTCCGGCGTGCCGTCGGCGAAGACGAGCCGCGCGCCGGGGTGATAGGCGAGCGCCAATTGCTGTTCGCGCTTGATGAGATGGGCGCGCACCACGCCCGCGACCGAATTGCGGTCGCACAAGCCGAGACCATTAAGCCCGATATGCGCGGCCTGCAGCATCAGCTCCTCGGCATGCGAAGCGCCGCGCAGGAAGGAGAAATTGGAGGCGGCGGCGAATTCGAAATAACGCGGCATGTCACGCATAGATCCCGTGCAGAAACCAGCGCGGCGGGGAGGGCGCCATGTCGCGGTAGAGCCCCGCGCGAAACAGCCAGAAGCGCAGTCCCGCCTTGTCCTCGACTTGGAAATAGTCGCGCGCCGGGCCGCCCTCTTCGCTCCACCAGGCGCCTTCGATGCGCTCGGGTCCTTCGGCACGAATGACTTCGTGCAGGGCCCGGCGCCAGCGGAAGCGCATCGGCGGGCCGTCGGGCACGAGCGCGAAAATGTCGGTGATGGGCTCGGGTTTGGCGAGCAGACGCAGCGGGCGTGCGCTCAACCCAGCCGCGGCGCGGAAGCGGCGAAAGACATCCCAGCCGAGTTCGGCGCGCGTCATGGCCTGTGCCGGCATGGACGCGGCGGCGAGTTCGGGAATGTGGCTGTCGCGGGCGAGGAGCCGCGAAACGCGCCGCCGTCCGAGCCGCGCGCTCAGCCGATCGACCAAGCGGTCGAGCTCGGCCTGATCTTCGCGCGCGCCGAGACCGATCTGCTCGTCCGGGAAAGCTTCGGCGTTGAGTACCGAAAGCCGCGCCAGATCGAAGCCGAAGCCCGGATCGATCTCGTCGCCGAGCGCGGCAAGCCGCTCGACGAAGAGCGCGCGGATCGCCTCAGGGTCTCGCACGGGACGCGACGTGCCCGTTGCGATGCGTTTGACCACGCCATCGGTGCGAAAGAGAGCAAGCTCGAGCCGCCGTGCTCCCTCGCCGTGCGCCGCCAGCGCCGTCTCGAGGCGGCTCGCGAGCCGCTCGATGCTCGCGAGCACGTCCTCCTCGCGCGCGATCGGCTCGTGAAAGCTTTTCTCCGCCACATAAGGCGCGACCGGCAGACGCGGGCTCAGCGGCTCGTCTTCGCGGCCGAGCGCGCGATCGAGCTGGCGCAAGAGATCGGTGCCGAAGCGGGCGGCGAGCGGCGCGCGCGGCAGACCGAGAATGTCGCCGATGCGTTTCAGGCCGACGCGCGCCAGCGCGGCGACCGTCTCCTCCGACAGCCGAAGCGCTGGGAGCGGCAATGGCGCAAGACGTTCGCGCGCATCGAGACCTGCATCGCATGGCGGCCCGATTTCGCCGAAGCGCGCCAGCGCGGAGGCTGCGCCGATCGTGGTGGCGATGGCGGCGCGCGCCGAAAAGCCCCACCGTGTCATTCGCGCGAGGACATCGTCGCAAAGGTTCTCCTCGCCGCCGAAGAGATGCGCGCAGCCGCCGATGTCGAGCAAAATGCCGTCGGGCGGATCGAGGGCGACGAGCGGCGTGTAGCGCTGGCAGGCCTCCGCAATAGCGTCGAGAAAACAGGCGTCGGCGGCCGCATCTGCCGGCACGGCAGTGAGCGTCGGATGCATGGCGCGCGCCTGCGCCAGCGCGAGCCCGACCGTGAGGCCAAGCCGCTCCGCTTCGGCATCGACCGCAAGCAGGAGATCGAGATTGCCGCGTTTGCCGAAGACGACGAGGGGAGATTCTCTCTCTCCGCTTGC
>DATNNX010000141.1:0-2500 GCA_035601615.1 Xanthobacteraceae bacterium | reverse complement strand
ATCCGCGGCCTTGAGCACATGACCGACCTGGTGCAGTCGCAGGTGAAATCCGTCCTCGACGCCTACGCGGCGCACGATTTGCCGGCGGCGATGACGGTGTGGAAGGGCGACGAGGAAGTCGACGCGATCTGCACCTCGCTGTTCCGCGAGCTGCTGACCTATATGATGGAGGACCCGCGCAACATCAGTTTCTGCATCCATCTGATGTTCTGCGCCAAGAACATCGAGCGGATCGGCGATCACGCCACTAATATCGCCGAAACCGTGTTCTATATGATTGAAGGCCAGCAGATACTCGACAAACGCCCGAAAGGGGATATGACGACCTTTGCCACGACCGTACCCGGGAATTGAAATCGCGTTTTCGAGCGAAAGCCTGCCCCGCACTTGATGCGGGAACCGGTTCGCGTGAACAAAACGCATCAAAGCAATTAGAGTCGAAGCAATAGAAAAGGCTTAAGCATATGAGCGCGCGCATTCTGGTGGTGGAAGACGAGGAAGCGCTCACTACGCTGTTGCGCTACAACCTCGACGCCGAAGGCTACGATGTTGAGACGGTTGGGCGCGGCGATGACGCCGACACCCGTCTGAAGGAGCATGTTCCCGATCTGATCGTGCTCGACTGGATGCTGCCGGGGCTGTCCGGGATCGAGCTGTGCCGCCGCTTGCGGGCGCGGCCGGAGACGAGGTCGCTTCCGATCATCATGCTGACCGCGCGCGGCGAGGAAAGCGAACGGGTCAGGGGCCTTGCAACCGGCGCCGATGACTACATCGTCAAGCCGTTCTCGGTGCCTGAATTGCTGGCGCGGGTGAAGGGACTGTTGCGCCGCGCCAGCCCCGAGCGCCTTGCCACCGTACTCACCTATGGCGACATCGAGCTTGATCGCGAAAAGCGCCGCGTTGCCCGCTCAGGCCGCCCGATCGATCTCGGCCCGACCGAATACCGGTTGCTGGAATTTTTTCTCGAGCATCCGGGACGGGTGTTCAGCCGCGAGCAGCTGCTCGACAGCGTCTGGGGTCGCGATATCTATATCGATGAGCGCACCGTGGATGTGCATATCGGGCGGTTGCGCAAATTGCTCAACCCCGGCCGCGAGCAGGATCCGATCCGCACCGTGCGCGGCGCCGGCTACGCGCTCGACGACCGCTTCGCGAAAGTGGAATAGATAATCACGCCAGGAACACCGGCCTCATCCTGAGCTTGTGAAGCAAGCGTGCGCAATCGGCACCGGCGAAAGATGCTGACCTCATCCCGAGGAGCTTGCGAAGCAAGCGTCTCGAAGGATGGACGCAAAGCGCGGACTCGCGGCCATCCTTCGAGACGCGCGCAAAGGCGCACTCCTCCAGCGATAACGGCGAAGCCGTTACGCGGGGATGAGGTCCGGGATATATTCACAACCTCGTTCGCCGGGACGACGCCATCGGAGAGCAAGCTACCTTGTCGGCTTCGGTGGCTGGCGGCGGCGATCACTGGCCGGCTGATAGGCGACCCGCGAGTGATACGCGCAATAGGGCAGGCTGGTCAGCGCCTTGCCGCCACAGAAGAAGAATTCCGAACTGGAGGGATCGCCGATCGGCCAATGGCAGGTCGCCTCGTTGAGCTCCAGCAGCGACAGCCGCTGGCTCATCGGCACCACATTGTCGTAGGCGATCGGATCCGGTTCCATCTCGACTTCGAAAGCGTGGGCCAGCGCCGTGTTGCCACGCGAGACCGGGCGCGAAACCCGCATCATGTGCTGGGCCGGGCGGGCCTTGCGCTGACGCGGCACCGCCGAGGAGGGGCTCTTGGCGCGGCCGGAAAGCCCAAGCCGATGGACTTTGCCGATCACGGCATTCCGCGTCACATTACCGAGTTCCGCGGCGATCTGGCTGGCCGAAAGCCCGCTCTCCCAGAGTTTCTTCAGTTGCTCGACGCGATCGTCGGTCCAGGTCAATACCGTCATCGCAATTTTCCCTTCGTGTCGCGCCGGCCATTCTCAAAGCGGCGAGCGACTCCATTCCTTGAAAAATCCCTGCTCGCAGAATCCCTTAGCCCTCGCCGGGCGCAGAAAGCGCGCCCGGGCGTTTACGCCGAACACTGGGACGGGTAAGGATTAGAACTGCCGCACGAGATGTCGTATCCGACAGTCCGAAGGCTACAATATGCCGTGACTCTCGCGCAAGAGTCTGGCTCAACGCGTCCACATGTTCCGCTATCTAAGCATTGCAATGCGCTTTTTCAGCGACACCGGGGTTTCACGGGCGGGGCTGGTCTCCGCCTGGCAGTTGACACCCATCGCCGCGCGCATAGAATAGTTCGCACGTGCCGCCCCGAAAAGGCGGCACGTTTTGTTTTCCGGGGCTGGTTGTTGATGCGATCGCGCCAATGCGCGCATGGCGGCCAGCCGTAACATTCAGTGATAGCCATGACCAACAGCGCGACATCGCATCTGCTTCCGGTATTCGCCAGGGTTGATCTCGGATTCGAGCGCGGCGAGGGCGCGTGGCTGATAGCAACCAA
>DATNNX010000140.1:0-8545 GCA_035601615.1 Xanthobacteraceae bacterium | reverse complement strand
TCGACCTATGCTTCCTCCACGCCCTCCTGCCACAACACCCGCACGTCGACGGCAATGGCACCCATGGTAGGCTTGACCGGTTTCGATTCTGTCGGACGTCGATCGCGCACGATCAGCGGGTTGATCTCGATCTCTCTGACCCTTGCGCAGTGATCGAGAAAGAAGCGGCCGAGCGCGAGTGCGGCCGCCTCTAGCGCCGCGCGATCGGCCTCAGGACGTCCGCGAAAGCCGGACAGACGGCGCGCCAAGCGTAGGCCATCAATCATCGTGCCCACGTCCTCGGAGCTGACCGGAAGCAGACGTAACGCTGTGTCGTTGACGAGCTCGACCAGCACGCCGCCCGAGCCGATGAGCAGCAGCGGGCCGTAGAACGGGTCGCTGCGCGCACCGACAATCGTCTCGACGCCGTCCACCATCTCCTGCACCAGGAACCCCTCGATGCGGGCGGAGGGCTGCGCAGCGCGGACGGAGGCGGTCAGCGCCTCGGCCGCGGCTTGCACCGCATGGCGATTTTGCAGGTCGAGCGCCACGCCGCCGACCTCGGTCTTGTGCAAGATATCGCGCGAGCGAATCTTCAGCGCGACCGGAAAGCCGATACGTTCGGCCGCGCTCGCGGCTTCCAAGGCGTTTGCGACGGCCTCGCTTCGTGGCAGCGCGATGCCGTAGCGTGCGAGCGTCGCAGGCAATTTTGCCGGCGAAAGATCGCTCGGCGGTGCGGGCGCGGGCATCGCTGGCAGGCGGCCTCGGCGCGCGGCATGAAACCACAAGCCGCCGAGCGCGCGGATCGTCGGTTCGATGCCCTGCAGGAACGGGAAGCCGGCTGCCTGGTGAAGCGCGAGCTGTTCATCGCTCAACTGCTGGATCACGCGGCCGAAGCCCACGATCGGCTTGTCAGTTTTCTCGAGCAATTGTCGCAGCGCAGCCGGATCGCCCCACGGCTCGCCCGGGCGCGGCATGGGCGAGGTCCATGCCACCATGTCGATATTAGGATCGCGCGCCGCGGTCTCGCAGAGTTTGGCGGCAACTTCGAGCGTCGAGGGGATGCCGACATCGAGTGGATTTCTCGGCGTGATCCCTGCCTGCATCAGCGGCAGCAATGCCGCCTTGGTCTGGTCGGCGAAATCGGGAATGGCCGCGCCCTCGGCCTCGGCATAATCGTAAAGGAGATCGACGGTTGCTCCCGAGTTGGTCACGAAGCCGATGCGCGGCCCTTTCGGCAACCGGCCGCCTTCGAACGCGAGCGCGGTTTCGACGAGATCGTCCAGCGAGCGGTGATTGACGATGCCGTAACGATTGCACATGGCGAGGTAGGCCGCGTAGTCGCCAGCGATGGCGCCGGTGTGAGACTGCGAGGCGGCCCGCGATTGCGCCGTTGCGCCGGTCTTGATCGCGAGAATCGGCTTGCCCATGGCAAGCGCGCGGCCGGCCGCGTGCATGAACGCCTGCGGCCGGCGAATGCCTTCGACGAACAGAACGACCTGGCGCGTGTGTGGATCGTCGATGACGAAATTGAGATAATCGGCAAGGCCGAGATCCGGCTCGTTGCCCGATGTGATGCAATAGGAGTAGCGCAGCCCCCGTTCGGCCGCCGCTTTCATCCAGAATTGGATCAGTCCGCCGGACTGGAAGATGCAGGCGACGGAGCCCGGCGCAAGCCGGCACAAATCAGTGTTGGGATAGCCGAACAGGCGCTCGCGATAGGAGTAAGCGCCCATGCAGTTCGGTCCGGCCACGCGCAAGCGGCTTTTCGCCGTGAAATCCTGGAGCCAGACGCCGCGCGCCTTCGACTCCGGCGCGTCGCCGTCGCCCAGCATCGAGGCGTACACCGTGGCTGAACCGACACCGGTTTCTTCCGCGGCCGCCAGTATTTCGGGAACCCCGGGCGCCGGCACGATGACCAGCGCATGCTCGACCGGCTCGTCCAGATCGCGCAGCGAGGGGAAACAGCGTTGGCCAAACACGGCCTTCTGTCGCGGATTGACGAGCGCGATCCGACCCGGATAGCCGAACTCGCGCAAGTTCCTGAAAATCTCGCTCGGCCAGCGGGCGCGCTCGGAAGCGCCGACAATAGCGAGCGACTTGGCCGCAAGCGTCGTGGCGACTGAACGGAACAGGCCCTGGCTGGCGCTTGCTGCCTGCGTGCCTGCTACATCCCGCTCCCGCGCCTGCATGCGCCTTTCTTAGGACCTCGCCGTCATGCGGTCAAAGGCCGGTGCCGCGGTTTGGTTGTGCGCTACACCGAGGGAATAGCCTTCAATACAGGAAACCACTGGCCGATCAGCGTCGGCGGCCAGGGCACGGCCATGAAATAGTCGAAGGTGAACCAGATGAAGAGCACGAGCACGACGGCATACGGAATGACCAGTGACCAGCGCTCTTTCGCCTCGTGTCGCATGAAGAAAATGATGAACACGCCCACGGTGGGAATGAGCCCGATGGTGGCCATCACCGCCATGAAACCGATGAGGTAGCCGAAGAACAACGCGGCCCGCATGACGATTTCGCGCACCGGCAGATGCGCGGTATCGGAAACCAAATCCATGTGGATCTTTTCCCCCACCTCGTGCTGGGCGTGTTCGGCGAGCCCCTCCGCCGCGACAGCTACCGGCTTGCGGCACATCTCGTTGAACAAGCTGAGCACCGCCGCACATAAGGCGACGGTGCCCACGACCAGCGGCACGATCTTGGCGCTGAAATCCCACTGCAGCGATGCAACCACCGCGGCGCCGATCAGCGCGATCATGAACATGGTGAAGAGTTGCGAAGGATGAAACGTCGGTCGCTGGAAGCTCGTCAGCATCCGCATTATGCCGCCTTGGCTGCGGATGTCCTGCAACAATGGTCGTATCAGGCCGAGGATAGCGAGCGCGAACAGCAAGGCCACGATCGGTCGCAGCATCCAACTCAACCCGTAGCGTTCGATCGATATGAACAGATAGCGTTCGATGGTGTCGCCCAGCACGACGCCGAGGATGAGCGGCGGGCGCGGCCATTTGAACTGTTTCATGATCCAGCCGACCAGGCCAAAAAACAGCAAGGTGAAAAGATCGCCCCATTGGCGCGTCGCCTCGAACGCGCCGATATAGATGATCCCGAGGACGGCCGGCAGGATGAGCGTGTAGCGCAGCGTGGCGAGTTTCGCGAATTGCGGACTGAACGCGTAGCACAGGCCCGCGCCCAAGATGTTCGCCAGGGCGACCGACCACACCATCGCGTAGGTGATGCTGAGATTCTTGGTCAGCATGTCCGGACCCGGCACCAGGCCGTGTATCAAGAACGCGCCGAGCAGGATTGCCATGGTGGCGCTGCCGGGCACGCCGAAAGCGACGGTCGGAACGAGCGCGCCGCCCTCTTTGGCGTTGTTGGAGCTCTCGGACGCGATTACGCCCCGCACATCGCCCTTGCCGAATGTGGCGCTCGCCCCCTTTTCGGTCTTGAGCGCGTGGCCGTAGGCCAGCCAGTCGACGACGGATGCGCTGATCCCGGGAATGGAGCCGATACCGCCGCCGATCCACGAGCAGCGCATGATCAGCCACCAGTGACTGAAGCAGTCTTTCACCCCCTGCCACTGGCCTTTGTAGATGTTGGCCATTCCCGTATCCGCCGCAATCGCGACCCGCGCGATCAGGAGGTCGCAGAGTTCCGGCAGCGCGAAGACACCGAGCAAAAGCGGTGTGAGCGGCAGCCCGTCCCAGAGATAAAGGCTATCGAAGGTCCAGCGCAGCGTGCCGGTCTGCGGATCGGTGCCGATCATGGCGATCATGACGCCGAGACAACCCGCGGTAATCCCGCGCAGCGGCGCGTTGCCGGACAATACCGCGACCATGGAGATGCCAAGCACGGAAAACGCCAGAAGCTCCGGGGATCCGATGAACAGCATCACCGGGCGCAGGATCGGAATGCTGACGGCCATCAGCGCCGCGCCGAACACGCCTCCCATGAGCGAGGACATGTAGGCGGCGCTGAGCGCACGTCCTGCTTCACCTTTCTTTGCCATCGGAAAGCCGTCGAGCACCGTCGCTGCCGAGGCGGCACCTCCGGGCACGCCGAATAGAATCGCTGGAATGGGATCGCCCGTTGCCGTCGTCGCCCCCAGACCGAGCAGCAGCGCGAACGCTGAATACGGATCCATGTTGAACGTGAATGGCAGCAGCATTGCCGTCCCGGTAAGGCCGCCGATTCCGGGAATGATGCCCAGCACGAGGCCCATGATGCAGCCGAGCGCGAGGAACATCAGGCGGTGGGGCTCCATGAGCGTCAGGAAGGCCTTCCCCGCGGAGGCGGCCATGAAGCCGATTTCCCCGCCGATCATGTCCATCTCTTCCGCTCCTCGAGATCGCTTCCCCGCGCATGCACCTGCGACGAATACGGCTCACGCAGGTCGCGCGAGGCTGCACTTGACCTTGCAGGTGGGATCAACACATTCCAGCGAAAGCGTGCATCCCCCCGCATCGCGTTTGCTTTTGACTGGCGCCCCTCGCCCGAGTTCCTTGCGACGACCAGCCTCCATGGTCGTCTACTCAATTGTTTCGGGCTCATGTAAGCAGAAGATCAGATGACGGGAAAGCCGCTCGCCTCGGCGCGTGGGTGTTCGGTCTGCTCGGCCGCGACCGTAGCGCGAGCTATCGAATACCGCCGAGGTCGTCTAGCTTTGCCTCGATCGGTCCTTTCAGTCGGGAGCTCGACATGAGCGGTGCAGCGCCGAAGCCTTGGCCGACCGAACTGCGTTTGCACAAGAACCGCAAGACGCTGACCCTAACGTTCGACGATGGGCAAGCGTTCGATCTCAGCGCGGAATATCTGCGCGTCAAGAGCCCGAGCGCGGAGGTGCAGGGCCATTCGCCCGACGAGCGCAAGACCGTCGCGGGCAAGAAGGACGTCGCGATTCTCGAAGTCGTTCCAATCGGCAATTACGCGGCGCGGCTCGTTTTCGACGACATGCACTCGACCGGTATCTACAGCTGGGATTACTTCCTCGAGCTCGGACGAAATCGGGACGCCTATTGGCAGGATTATCTCGACGAACTGGCGGGCAAGGGTCTTACGCGCTGACCTCGAACGATCGCGCGTGCGTCGCCGGGCCTCGACGGCGCTACTGCACGATGACGGTCGCGCCGATCCGGACCCGGCTGTAGAGATCGATCACGTCCTCGTTCGTCAAGCGGATGCAGCCCGACGACACCGCCTGCCCGATCTTGTCCGGCTCGTTGGAGCCGTGAATGCGGTAAAGGCTCGCGCCGAGATAGATCGCGCGTGCGCCCATCGGATTGTCGGGCCCACCCGCCATATGGTGCGGCAGATCGGGACGGCGCTGCAGCATCTGCTCGGGCGGCGTCCAGTCCGGCCATTCGCGCTTGTCGGTGATCTGGGAGACGCCGCTCCAGGCGTAGCCCGCCTTGCCGACGGCGATGGCATAGCTCAGCGCTTGGCCATTGCCGAGCACGAGATAGAGTCGGCGCTGCGCCGTGCTGATAACGATGGTGCCGGGCTTCTGATTGCCGGGATAGCTCACCAGCGTCCGCGCCGTCGATGAACCGAACAAGGTGGCGAAGAGCGAGCGGCCACGCGCATACTGGTCATAAGGATGGGCCGCGGCCGGCATGGCAGAGAGGGCGGCGAGTAGCGCGGCAGCGCATGCGCCGCGGAACAGCAAACGTGTAAACATGGCGAAGCCCCGCATCATCGGGCGTAGAATGAAAGAGCCCGAACCCGTGAGGTTTGAGAGTCTACAAGCTATGGCGCGGCTGTCGATCGGTTCGGGATGTCCGCGCACGCGTTTGCCGCGCGGTGTTGCCAAAAAGTCGCTGCAATGTCTTACGGGCGACACTCTCGGGCGACCCGCGTTCGTCGCGCAAGCCTCGGAAATGGTACTATGCGCCGCCAGACGGACCGCCCAGCCGCAAGAGCCCGCCGGAGGTGAGAATGCTCAGAGACGACAGCGGCAATGGAGGCGGCCGGCGCAGGCTGCCCCGCAACGTCCTCGGCGAGCTGCTCGAACTCTGCTCGATAAGTCCGATGACGGGCTTCTTTCGTGACGGCTGCTGCGACACCGGGCCGGAGGATGTCGGCAGCCACACGGTATGTGCAGTTATGACGGCGGCTTTCCTGGCGTTCTCCAAATCCAGCGGCAATGACCTTTCAACGCCGATGCCGGAATTCGGCTTTCCCGGTCTCAAGCCCGGCGACCGTTGGTGCCTCTGCGCTCCCCGCTGGCAAGAGGCGCTCGAGGCAGGCCAGGCGCCGCGCGTGGTCTTGCGTGCCACCCACGAAGGCGCACTGAGCTACTGCTCGCTCGCCGATCTCAAGCGGTTCGCAGTGGACCTGGCCTGACGCTACATCGATCATTGCAAGCCAGCGCGCCGTCGGCTGATGGTGCGGGCCGATAAGCGCTGGCGATCTATTTCATTGATGGCCGCCGTGTTCGCCCGTCGGGCTAGGACGGCGACGGCTTGCAGCCGAACTATCCCATTTTCGCAATAATGGCGCTGCTTACGGGTGTTCTTGGCGGCGGGTCGCAGGATATGCTGTGCTCGGCCGCGCGGGATGTCTCGTCGCCGAGCGGAATGGTCCCGATGTACTTGCTGATGAGCGCGTTCCATTTGGCGCCTTGGCTGAAGCTGGTCTCCAGCCGGCGAAGCGGTGCCCGCTCGGCCTAGGAGGCATCAATGAATGAACCGCTGGTCGTGCGACGCGAGACCCAGATCGCGGCCCCGCCGGCCACCGTTTTCGCGTTCCTGACCGATCCGGAAAAGATCGTCAGCTGGATGGGCGTCGAAGCGACGACGGAAGCCCATCCGGGCGGCCTCTATCTTCTCAAAGGCGTCGGCGGCGACCACGCCCGCGTGGCGCGCGGCGCGTTTCGAGAAGTCGTGCCGGTGCACCGTCTTGCCTACACCTTCGGGTGGGAGGGCGGCCAAGAGGTGCCGCCGGGATCGAGCTTGGTCGAAATTGATCTCATCGAGCGCGACGGCGGCACGTTATTGCGCATGACCCATAGCGGCCTTCCCAATGAGGCGCAGTGCGCTGGCCACAACAGGGGTTGGCAGCATTATCTAGGCCGGCTCACCATTGCAGCCGGCGGCGGAAATCCCGGCATCGATCACGGACCGGCGCAGCGCTGATTTGAGTTTGGGTCACCGGCCGCTCTGAGCGGCGGACTCTCCAACGCGTCGGATCATTTCTGAAGCAAAGACCGCATTGACGCGCATCTGGAGGGATTGGTCGTGACAAGAATGGTGCGTCAACCCATGATCGCCCGATGGCGCTTTCTTCGACTCTTTCTTGGCTCGTCGATGCCGCCGCCCATAGCACGGGCGCCGATCGGTTCTTGGCCGAACTCGGCGTCCATCTGCTCGCCGACGGCCTGCCGCTCGCCGGCGGCGCCTTGTCGCTAGATATTCCGCACCCGCTCATTGCCCGGCGCACCTGGTTGTGGCGCGGCGATAGCGGAGAAGTCATCGAGGCTTTGGGGTTCGCGCCAGGAGGACCCGCGGCAGCGCCAGCGGCAAACACACCCAACGATGCCGGCCGGCGCTGGCTCGCCGGAATTGCGGCGGGCCCTGTGCACGAGGACACGATAGGCTCAGGGCGCAATGGGCCTTTGCTCAGCTGGATCGGCCCGCGTCCGTTTACGCCGAGCGAGACCAATGAACTGCATGAGGCCGCGCGCTTCGCCGCGGCGCCGCTTGCCGCCCTCGCCGCGCGCGCCACATTGACGGCGGCCCTGGAAGCCTATCTCGGCCGGCGCAGCGCGGCGCGGGTGCTGGCGGCACCCTTACGCCGCAATATCGGCGAGACCATCCAGGCGGCTCTCCTCTACGCCGATCTGCGCGGCTTCACGGCGCTGTCAGATAACAATCCTCCCGCCGGGGTCATCGCAGCCCTGGATGCCTGGTTCGATCGCATCGCGGGCGCGGTTCATGCCTTCGGCGGCGAGGTGCTAAAATTTATCGGCGACGGCGTGTTGGCGATCTTTCCGGTCGTCGGAGGAACGCCGCGCAGCGCCTGCGATGCCGCATTGCGCGCGGTGTCCGCCGCGCGCATCGGCATGGCACATCTCGATGAGCAGCGGCTTCGGCAAGGGTTGCCGGCTCTACCCTTCGGCGCTGCTTTGCATCTTGGCGAGATTCTCTGGGGCAATATCGGCGCGGCGGATCGCCTGGATTTCACCGCCATCGGCTCCGCCGTCAATTTGGTCAGCCGGCTGGAGGGGCTGTGCAAACCGCTGCGCAAGACGGTCCTTGTGTCCGGCGCACTTGCCGCCGAGACGGAGATGCCGCTGGTCGCGCTTGGAACGCATGCGCTCCGCGGTATCGCATCGCCATGCCTGGTCTTCACCCTCCCGGAGAATTGAGCCGGCCTTCTTCTGATGCGGCCTAGCTGCCCGCTTGCGGCAACCCGTAAGTAATGGTGGGCGCTGTAGGGATTGAACCTACGACCTCTCCCGTGTGAAGGGAACGCTCTCCCGCTGAGCTAAGCGCCCGAAGGCTTGCGTTTTAGGGAGCCTGTGCAAGCCGTGTCAAGGAAGGCGTGAACGACCACAGCC
>DATNNX010000139.1:0-9493 GCA_035601615.1 Xanthobacteraceae bacterium | reverse complement strand
CCAAAACCCTGCGTCGGCGGGTGGGGTCGCCGTTCGCTCAACGTGACGCCCGCAGGCAAGGTGCTGCCCTGCCATGCCGCTGAATCGATTACCGGGCTCGAGTTCTGGAATGTGCGCGATAGCTCGCTCGCCGATATCTGGGCGAATTCCCCAGCTTTCAATGCCTTCCGCGGCACAGGATGGATGAGGGAGCCATGCGCAAGCTGCCCACGTCGTGAGCTCGACTTCGGCGGCTGCCGCTGCCAGGCCTTTGCGCTCACGGGTGATGCGAGCGCAACCGATCCGGTGTGCCACCTCGCTCCCGACCATGCGCGGGTGGCCCGGCTTGCGGCGATCCAGACCGAAGCTGCGTATGACTACCGGCACATGTAATGCCGTCCGGTCACCAGGAGGTGATGGGATCGGCATGCTGCCTGATATGTCGTGCGCGACGCAGCGTGTGCTATCGTACCGCTGGGAACAAAACTGCGACAGGAAGTGTTAGGCACAGCAACAGCGCGATCCATTTGGAGGCTGCCATGTCGGGCATCGCGTCCCCCACCCGCCGCGAATTCTTGGCCGGCACCGCCGCGGTTATCGCGCTTGCGCGCGACGTCCATGCGCAGGCCGCGGCTGGCCCATTCAAACTTGAACCGCTTCCCTATCCCAACAACGCGCTCGAGCCGCACATCGATGCGCGCACGATGGAGATCCATCACGATCGCCATCATGCCGCCTATGTGATGAACCTCAACAATGCGGTCAAGGATTACCCGGCCGTCGCATCCATGCCGCTGCAGGATATTGTTGCCAAGCTCGCTGAAATGCCCGAGGCGATCCGCACCGCGCTGCGCAACAACGGCGGCGGGCATGCCAATCACACGATGTTCTGGCAGGTCATGGGTCCCGCCGGCGATCAGCCGCAGGGCGATCTCGGCGCGGCCATCAGCCGCGATCTCGGCGGCTTGCAGAAGCTGCAGGACGACTTCAACGCCGCGGGGCTGCGCGTGTTCGGCTCGGGCTGGGCATTCGTGACGGTCGCACGCGACGGCAAGCTCGCGCTTGAGACCAAGCCCAACCAGGATACTCCGCTGACGGACGGCAAGCACGTGCTGTTCGGCAACGACGTGTGGGAGCACGCCTATTACCTTATGTACCAGAACCGGCGCGCCGACTACCTCAAGGCGTGGTGGAACGTGGTGAATTGGACGAAGGTCGGTGAGCGCTACGCCGCGGCAAAGGCCGGCACGCTGACGATTTAGATCGGCCGCAATCGAAAGGAGGCTCGTTCGACACCCTATGAAAATAAAGCGATAAAGCACCACAAACGATCAGTTCAGGGAGGATGATCATGACCCAGTTGTCGCGCCGGTGCGCTCTTATGCTCGCCGGCACTCTCGGTGCAATCCTTGTAACCACACCGCCGGCGGCCGCGCAGCAGCAAGCTCCGCTGCCGCCCGGTTCTCCGTTGATCGGACGACCGGATACCGACGCGGCAAAGAGGCTCGCGCCCGTCGCGCCGCCGCCTATCCCGACCACGGCCGACAAGCTTCCGGTGGACAAGCTCAAGACGCCGAAGGGATTTACGATAGAGGTCTATGCGAGCGGCGTTGATAACGCGCGTACGCTTCGGCTCGGCGAAAAGGGCACGGTGTTCGTCTCGAGCCGCCTTAAGGACAAGATCCACGCCATCGTGGACAAGGGCGGGACGCGCGAGGTCAAGGTCGTCGCCTCCGGGCTTTATCGCCCCAACGGCATCGTCCTGCACAAGGGCACGCTCTACATCGCGGAGCTGTCCCAGATCTCGAAAATCGACAACATCGAAGACAAGCTCGACAACCCGCCGAAGCCGACCGTCATCTTCAGCGATCTGCCGAAGGATGAGGCGCACGGCTGGAAATATCTCACGATCGGTCCCGACGAAAAACTCTACTTCCAGGTCGGCGCACCCTGCAACATCTGCATGCCGCCCGAGCGGAATGCCAAGATCTACCGCCTCAATTTGGACGGCAGCGGGCTCGAAGTCGTTGCGACCGGCATTCGCCAGATCGTCGGCATGGACTGGCATCCGGTGCTAAAGCAGCTCTACTTCACCGAAAACCAGCGGGATTGGCTGTCGGAAGACATACCGGAAGACAAGCTCAATCGAGTGACACAGCCGGGCAAGGACAACTTCGGATTCCCCTACTGCCACCAGGGCAACATTCCGGACCAGGAATTCGGATGGGGCCATTCCTGCGAGGAGTTCACCAAGCCCATCGCGCTGCTGGGCCCGCACGCGGCGGCTTTGGGGATGCGCTTCTACACCGGCAGCATGTTCCCGGCCGCCTACCGCAACCAGATTATCATCGCGCGGCACGGCTCGTGGAACCGCAGCACCAAGATCGGGGGTGATCTTGTCGTGGTGAAGCTCAAGCCGGACGGCACCTTCAGGTCGATGGAGCCATTCGTCACCGGCTTCATCCAGAACAACAATTATGTCGGACGGCCGGCCGACGTGATGGTCATGAAGGACGGCTCGTTGTTGGTATCCGACGACTACAACGGCGCGGTCTACCGGGTGAGCTACGGTCCGCAGCGAACCGCTCGTCGCTGACGTCGCCTGAATTCGAGGGCGCCACGCCGCCCTCGACGCTTCTTGCGGGGTTTGCCCGGTTTCCGGAGCTGACATGCGCAGCCTCGCCATTGGCGCGATTGTCGCCGGTTTGGCTGCGCCGCCGCTCTCGGCGCAGCCCCTCGAGGAGCGGCTGCCGACCTGCCTCGGCTGCCATGGCGAAACCGGCACCTCGCAAGAGCCCGAAACACCCTCCCTCGGCGCCCAGCGTGCGTTCTACGCGACCGTGCAGCTGTTCATGTTCCGCGACAAGCTGCGCGTCAGCGAACGGATGAACGAAACGACCGAGGGGCTCACCGATACGGAGCTGCAGAGGGCCGCCGATCTGATCTCGAAATTGCCGCCGCCGCAGCCGATCTCCGACAGCCCCGATGCTGCCCGTATGGAAAGAGGGCGCGCCTTGGGCGAAAAGTATCGCTGCAATTTCTGTCACCAACCCAATTATGCCGGAGAAGAGAACGTTCCCAGAATCGCCGGCCAGCGCGAGGATTACCTGCTCAAGTCGTTGCGTACTTACAAGGACAATTCGCGGCACGGCTACGACGCGCAAATGTCCGAGGTCGTCTACCCGATGAAGGACGAGGACTTCGTCGATCTCGCCTACTTCCTTGCGCGGCTGAAGTGACTCTTGGTTCGCTATTCCAGCAGGGGCCGCGACAGCGAGGAGAGTCGCAATCCAAGACGCCAGGCGGTCGTTAGATCGCGGGGCTCGAGGGCACTCGGCCGAGCCCCAGAATGGGGGCATTAGAATTTTATTCGTGTGGGATATCAGAACCCATCCCGTCACTGCGCGCCGCTGCGTCGTCTCAAGTTGATGTGGATGTTCTTCTCGCGCGTGAAGCTCAACAGTTCCTCGATGCCCTCCTCACGCCCGACGCCGGATTGCTTGTAGCCGCCGAACGGCGCGCCGAGGAAATGCTTCGACACCTCGTTGATCCACACGAAACCCGCCTCGACCGCCGCCGCCGCGCGATGCGCGGTGGCGAGATCGTTGGTCCAGATCGAGCAGGTGAGCCCATACTCCACCTGATTCACCTGTGCCAACGTCTTCTCCTCGTCGCTCCACTTGAGAATGGAGAGGATTGGACCGAAGATCTCTTCCTTGGCGATGCGCATGTCCATGGTCACATCGGCGAACACCGTTGGCTCGACATAGAAGCCCTTGGCAAGATGCGGATCGCTTGGCCGTTTGCCGCCGGTGAGAAGCCGGGCGCCGTCCTCCTTGCCGGCATCGATGTACGCGAGCACGCGATCGTATTGCACCTTGCTCACGATCGAACCCATGGTCGTCGAAGGATCGGTTGGGATGCCGGGCCTGTAGCGCTTGACTGAATTCTTCACCCGTTCCAGCACGGCGTCGTAGATTTTCTCGTGCACGAAAGCACGGCTAGTCGAGCCGCAGGATTGGCCGCACCAGGTGAAATTCATGCCGTCGACGACGGCCGCCGAGACAGCGTCGAGATCGGCGTCGGGGAAAGCGATCAGTGCGTTCTTCCCGCCGAGCTCGAGAGTCACCGGCTTGAGAGTATCGGCGGCCGCCTTCATCACCGCGCGTCCGGTTGGCACGCTGCCGATGAGCGCCACTTTGGCGACGTCGGGGTGGCTCGCTAGCACTTGGCCGACCTCCTTGCCGCCCGGCACCAGATTCCAAACGCCCGGCGGCGGGATGCCGTCGATTAACTCGGCGAGCCGGAGCGAGGACAGCGGCGCCTGCTCAGGCGGCTTGACCACGACGGTGTTCCCGGCGGCTAGCGGAGCGGCCGATTTTCCCGCAACGAACATGAAAGGATGATTGAACGGGATGATCCGTGCGACCACTCCGAAGGGCTCGCGCACCGAGAAATTGACCGCCTCCGGGCCCATCGGGATCGACGCGCCTTTCATCTCGGTGACGAGGCCGGCGTAGAAGTCGAGCTGGGCCGCCCCCATCTGGGCGTCACGTACCATCTCGGCATAGGGATTGCCGCAATCGGCGGCGTCGATCATGGCAAGCTCGTCGCCGTTCTTGCGCAGCACGTCGGCGATCGCGCGCAGCATCTTTGCCCGTTCGAGCGGCGGCACGCGTCGCCACTCGCGAAACGCCGCCTTGGCCGCGGCGATGGCGGCCTCCGCATCGGCCGCCGAACCGTCGATCACCTTGCCCAGCGGCTCGCCGGTTCCCGGGCTGATGGTCTCGACATAACGCGGCGATTTGGGCTTCTGCCACTGGCCGGCGTAGTATGGATCACGGTGCGACGGCAGATTGAGAGGGAGCGGCTGAGCTCTCGCCGCGGATGCAACTGCGACCATTGGGCACCTCTAAGGCAAGGAGTAAAGCACTCAGGAAGCTTTGATGTCGTCGAGACCGCCGAGTCGGCCGATCAGCGCGTTGGCACCGATTGCGATCACGAACAGGATGATCAGCAGCGCGTACATCTGCGGCATGTTGAAGATGCTGTAGGCCTGAATCACCAAAAATC
Source organism: Xanthobacteraceae bacterium (assembly GCA_035601615.1). Taxonomy (GTDB): domain Bacteria; phylum Pseudomonadota; class Alphaproteobacteria; order Rhizobiales; family Xanthobacteraceae; genus VAZQ01. The sequence goes on along the minus strand of DATNNX010000139.1, from coordinate 4,441 downwards.
CGATGCCGCGGTTGGAGAGCTTCGTCTCGGCGAGCAGGGTGCCGATCAGCGCCACGCCGAGGCCGAGGCGCGCACCGTTGATCACCGGGTGGCGCATGGCAGGAAGGTAGATCTTGGTGACCATCTGCCAGCTGTTGGCGCGAAAGCTCTTCCCGACGCGGATGAGGACCTTGTCAATCTCGCGCATACCCCCGGCGATGTTGAGCGCGACCGGAAAGAAGCAGGAGATCGCGCCCATCGCCACCTTGGATCCGGGCCCAACGCCGAACCACATGATCATGATTGGAAAGAAGATGATCTTAGGACAAGGACCGAGGTAGTAAAGATAGGCTTCGTAGGCGCGCGACAGCAATCGGTTGGCGCCCAGCAGGAGCCCAACCGCAAGACCGCTCAAGCCGCCGATCACCATCGCGATGGCGATTTCGTATCCAGTCGTGCCCAGGTGGAAGTAGAACGTCGGATCGCTCAGCGTCGCAAACAGCGCGCTGCCGATGGTGAGGAGCGAAGGTACGACGTCGCGGTAGAGCCATCCCGAGGCCGAAACAGCTTGCCAAATCGCTACCACTCCCAGGATGATCGCGACGCGTAGCGCGGTCACTGGGCGCAGCGGCAGCGCCCATGTTCTCACCACCGGCAGGCTCAATCCACGGGTCTCAACCATCGCTCGAGCCTCTCCGTGAGGACGAACACGGCAATACTGACCAGGATCACGAAGCAGATCGCGGCATAGGTTCCGGCGAGATCGTACCGCTCGGCAAGCTCGTTGATAAGCTGCCCAAGACCGCCGAAATTGATCAGAAATTCGACGCCGACGATATTGATGAGCGCGAAGATCAAACCGAGCCGCAGTCCGACGAAGATGGTCGGCAGCGCGGCGGGAAACAGAATCTTCCAGAATTGCTGGGAGGGGCTCAGATTGAAGCTCTTGCCGACGTTGATCAGCACGCGCCGCGTGGCCAGAAGGCCTTCCAGTGTCTTGAGGATGACAGGCGCAATTCCGGCGGTGAAGCCCATCATCACAATAGTCAGGGCGCTCCGGCCGAAGATCACCAGATAGAGCGGATACATCAGAACGAGCGGCGCTGACGCGATGGCCGCGACCCAGGTCTCGGTCGCGAGCCGCAGCAAATGATACCGGTGGAGCACCACCCCGCCCGCGACACCGACAATGGCCACCAGGATGCTGGCCGAAAAAGCCTCGCCTGCGGTGAGCAGGAAGCGCTGAAGCACGTGCTCCTCGACAACAACGCGCGGAAACGCCGCAATGATGTCGGAAGGCATCGGCACGATAAAGCGATTGATAATGGCGACCCGAATGAGCAGTTCGAGCAATGCCACGAAAACGAGCAACGAGCCGATGCCGAGCGCGGCCGGAAAATATCTGCGCTTGGCAAGACTCGCGGTCATCGTCCCTCGCCTTCGCGCAGCTTACCCATCTCCTCCTCACTGAGCCCGCGGCTTGCCTCTTCGCGCAGATCACTCCAGATCTGGGCCACGTATCGCCCAAACGCCTCGCTCGAGACGATCTCGGAGCTGCGCGGGCGCGGCAGTGCGATTTCCACCACTCGCTTCACCTGGCCCGGACGATAGGTCATCACCACGACACGGTCGGATAGCTGTACCGCCTCGGTGATGTTGTGGGTAATGAGAAGGGTGGTTTGCCTCAGCTGCTGCTGGATCTGCAGCACCTTATCGCCCAGGAGCAGCCGGGTCTGCTCGTCGAGCGCGGCGAACGGTTCGTCCATCAGCAGGATCTTTGGCTGCGCCGCCAGCGTGCGCGCCATCGAGACCCGCTGCCGCATACCGCCCGACAGCTCGGCGGGATACCGCCGCTCGAAGCCGTCGAGCCCGACGAGCTTGACGAACTGCCGCGCCCGCTCGTAGCGCTCGGCTCTCGGCAAGCCGGCGATTTCCAACGGGAACGCGACGTTGTCGATCACGTTGCGCCAGGGGAAGGTGGATTCCTCCTGGAATATCATGCCGATCGCGGGATGCGGGCCGCGCACCCGTTCGCCCGCAACCGTAACCGTGCCGTCGTAGCCGTCGAGCAAGCCGCCGATGACGTTGAATAAGGTCGATTTCCCGCAACCAGAGGGACCGATCACGCCGACGAACTCGCCCGGCGCGATGCTGAGCGAAACGTGATCGACCGCGATGAGGACGCCGTCCGGGGTTTCGAAACGCTTGACGATATCCTCGACGACCAGCATGGGATCGGCGGCCGCGATTTTCGGCTCACCTGCGTAAACGCGCTCAGACTGCACGGCAGCCATTTCCTCTTCGGCCCTCCATGCTCGCGCGCTTCACCCCTTTGCGCGCCCGAGCCCGCCTATAGCACGTCCCGACAACCGCTGCCGTTCCTTGCACCGCCGCATGGTGCGGCGCGGAGCCTCATCCCGCATCTGCCTCGAAGGGGCGGCCCGCTCGCCGGCACCAATTTTCCCAAGCGCGTTTGATGCCGTAGGATCCGGTGCGCCCGCAAACTTTGTCCACTTCGCCGGCCGTCAGGAATTTGATCTCGCCCATGTCCATCGCCTGCTTTTGCAGCCGCGCATTGACCTCCAGATAGACCGAAATATAGACGGCTTGCCGGATATCCTTGCCGACCACCGTTGCACCGTGACCACGCATGAGCGCCGTGGCGCTGTCACCGATGCGTTTGGCGAGATCGCGGCCCATCTCCATGTTCTCTACCAGCAAGGCCGTGTCCCCGAAACGGTCGTGCGAGTCCCAGACCGGCACGTCGTACCCGATCGATGCTCCCATGTGGAAAATTGGTTTGATCTTGTTGCCGGTCACCCCGAACGGAATGACGCTTTCGCTGTGATTGTGCACGACCGACATGATATCCGGTCGCGCCTCGTAGAGCGCGCCGTGGATGAATCGCTCGAGATATGGCGCGCGGCCACGCGGATCGACCGGCGTGCCGTCGAGAGTGAACTCCATGATGTCGCCCCTCTCGATACAATCGGGCGCGCGTGAGCGCGAGAGCAGGTAGCGCTGCGGGTTGTCCGGATGCCGCACGCTGATGTGGCCGAAGGAATCCACCACACCTTCACGGGCGAGAATGCGGTTTGCGGTGACGAGCTCTTCGATCAGCTGACCCAGCCTGGGCATCGGTTTCTCCCCACGAGCGCGCTTCATCGCGCAACGTACATGCCGGTGCGAAATGGGGTCAATTCGGCCACCTCGCTCGTAATCTCGGGCTTGCGGCGCTCCCTATTGAACTTTTCACGAACCCCGCTAAAGCACTTGTCTCCTTAGGGCATGGGCCAGCCATGGCAGAAAATCCGGTTCCGGTCTGCGCCACCGCCGATGTTCCGCCCGGCAGCGTCAAGAGTTTCGAGGTGGGGGACGAGCGCGTCGCCATCTACAACATAGAAGGGACCTTCTATGCCACCGAGGCACATTGTACCCATGCCATGGCCGATCTCGGCGACGGCATTCTGGAAGGCGACGTCATCGAGTGCACTCTGCATTTCGGAGCGTTTCACGTGCCGAGCGGCAAAGCCGTGCAGCCGCCCTGCGACACCGACCTCAGGACGTTCCGGACCGAGGTGAAGGATGGGCAGGTCTATGTTGACCTGTCAGCGCCGGCCGCAACCGGCTCGGGAGATTGAGCCGCGCCAGCGCCTGCGCTCATGCGACGCTTGAACCTTTTCGGTTTCGGCTCGCGCGGCGGGCCCATCAGAACCGGCTGGAACAGCACCGCCGCCGCCATGGTGGTGACGAGCGCGAGCGCCATCAACTTGCCCATGCTGGAAGTGCCGGGGTGGCTCGATAGCCACAAGCTGCCGAAGGCGGTGGCGGTCGTGAGCGCGCTGAACATCACGGCGCGCGTCAGGCTCGATTGCAGAAGGTCGGTTTGGCCCGCCCGCCACGCCATGATGTAGTAGATCTTGAAGGCAACGCCGACGCCGAGCAGCAACGGCAGCGCAATGATGTTGGCGAAATTGAGCTTCATGCCCAACAGGACCATCAGCTCCATGGTCACCACGCCTGCCACCAGCAGTGGAAAGATGGTGAGGAGGACGTCGCCGAAGCGGCGCAGCACGATCCAGAGCAGGATTATGATCGAGCCAAGCGCCAAGAAGCCCGCCTCATAGAATGCCCGCACGACGGTGCGGCCGGACTCGAGAATTGCGATCGGGCCGCCGGTCGCATTCGGTTCGACCGCCTGCACCGCACGGGCGAACTGGCGCAAGGTTTCGTTGTCGGTGGGATCGCCTTTGGGCAGGATTTCGACTTTGTACCGCCCATCTTGCGTGACCCACTCGCGCGCGATCTCAGGAGGCAAGGTCTCGAGCGTGACCGGCTGCGCCTGCAGATAACTTCGCAGCTCGTCCAGCGCCGTATTGAGCGAGGGGATCATGGCGGCCTGCGCGCGCGCCCGTAAGGCTTCATCGCCGCTGGTGAGTTTGCCAAGATCGTCCGCAAGTCG
>DATNNX010000138.1:0-2734 GCA_035601615.1 Xanthobacteraceae bacterium | reverse complement strand
GATTCAATGGAACGCGGACGGATTTCGCCAATTGGATCAAGTCAGCGCCGGAATTTCATTACTCGAGTGCGGCGGAAATGCTTGCCGGTTATCGTGACATCGCCAAGCGGGTCGACCCGGAGTTGCCGCGATTGTTTGCCGACCTGCCACGACTTCCTTATGGCATCCGCGCCATGGATGCCGCGGAAGGCGATAACGCCGAGAAGTACACTCGCGGGACTACGGATGGAACCCGGGCAGGCTACTTCGAGGCAAATGTCAACAACTTGTCGCGCCGCGCCAAAGGCGACATGGTCACGTTATTGCTGCACGAAGGCGTTCCCGGACACCATCTGCAGAGCGCCCGTGCGCTGGAACTCCGCGATCTGCCGGCATTTCGCAGACAGCTTTTCCTGCCCGCCTACGGCGAGGGCTGGGCGCTCTATGCGGAAAGCCTCGGCGAAGAGCTGGGGCTCTATGACGATCCCTATGCGAAGTTCGGCTACTTGTCCTCGGAGATGTTCCGCGCCTGCCGGCTTGTCGTGGATACCGGTATTCATGCGTTCGGGTGGACACGCGAGCAAGCGATCCGCTATCTGGTCGACAATGCCGGAATCACCGATGCTACGGCCATCGCGGAGATCGATCGGTATTACGTATTGCCGGGCCAGGCGCTGGCCTACAAGATAGGTGAGCTCAAGATCAAGGCCTTGCGAGCCAAGGCGCAGGCGGCGCTTGGCGAACGTTTCGATATTCGTCGATTTCACAATGCACTCATCGACGATGGTCCGCTGCCGCTGTCGGTGCTGGAGCAGCGCATCGACGACTGGATCGCGCGCAATCGCAGATGGGATCGCTAGAGCAGCTTGCCGGGGTTCATCAGTCCGCGCGGATCCAGAGCTTGCTTGAGCGCCCGCATGAGCTCGAGCTCGAGGGGGTCCTTGTGGCGGCGGATTTCGTCGCGCTTGAGCTGCCCCAGGCCGTGCTCGGCCGAGATCGAGCCGCCGAGGCTCGCCACCGCGTCGTAGACGATCCGGTTCACCGCTTCACGCTGCGCGATCAGCGCCTCGGGGCCGACGTTGTAATGCAGGTTGCCGTCGCCGACGTGGCCGAAGACGTACGGCCGCACGCCGGGAAACGCGCTTTCCAGGGCGGCTCCGGCGCGCTCGATGAGCTCGGGAGTCTTCGACACCGGCACCGAGACGTCGTGCTTGACGTTGGTGAATTGCGCCTCCGGAATGGTTTCGCGCAGGCGCCACAGGGCCCGCGCCTGCTCGCTGCTTTGGGCGAGCACCGCATCGCGCAGCGCACCGCGCTCGGCGCATTCGAACAGGGCCCGCTCGAGATGCTCGTGCAACAGCCCTTGCTCGCCGCTGTCGGCGAGGTCGGCGAGAACGTACCAGGGATGCGGCGAAGCGAGCGGGTCTTGAAGATCTTTTGAATGGAAAAGAACAGCTTCTAGGCAGTTGCGCGAGACCAGCTCGAAGGCGCTCAGCCGCTCGCCGAGCCGCTCGCGCAGCAGCGCGAGCAGCTCGACCGCGCGCCGCGGGCTGTCGAGCGCGATCCACGCCGTCGCCGTCGCGGTCGGCCTGGGATGGAGCCGGAGCACGGCGGCGGTAATGACGCCGAGCGTTCCTTCGGCGCCGAGAAACAGCTGCTTGAGGTCGTAACCGGTATTGTCCTTGCGCAATCCGCGCAGCCCGTTCCAGACGCGCCCGTCGGGCAGCACGACCTCCAGGCCGAGGACCTGGTCGCGCGCGGTGCCGTAACGCAGCACATTGACGCCTCCGGCGTTGGTCGAGAGGTTGCCGCCGATCTGGCAGCTGCCCTCGGCGGCGAGCGAAAGCGCGAACAGCCGGCCGGCGTCGTCGGCCGCTTTCTGCACCGCGGCCAGCACGCAGCCTGCCTCGACGGTCACCGTGTCGTTCAGGGCATCGAGCTGGCGGATCCGGCTCATGCGCGAAAGCGAGAGCACGATCTCGCGCCTGGACCCGCTCGGCACCGAGCCGCCGGAGAGGCCGGTGTTGCCGCCCTGCGGCACGAGAGCGATGTTCTCGCGCGCACAGAGCGCGACCACGCGGGCGACTTCGGTCGTGCTGGCCGGACGCACCACGCACTCGGCGGCGGCCGAGTACTGCTTGCGCCAGTCGGTAAAGTACGGGGCGGTATCCTGCGGGTCGGTGAGGACGTTGGCAGCGCCTACAATGTCGCGCAGGAGATCGTGCAGTTTCATCCTTGAGCAGGATAGATGACAAGCTGGATTATTAGGGCGCTTTTCGCGCTATTCGTTCTCGCGCCGGCGTTCGCAGCCGAGCCGCCGATCTTGGTAGGCGCGGTAGTCTCGCAGACCGGGATGCTTGCCGACCTCGCGGACGGGTACCGCAAGGGGCTCCTCGTGTGGCAGGACGAAGTGAACGCCGCCGGCGGCGTCCGCGGCCGCAACGTGGAGCTGCGGTTGCTGGACGATGGCTCCGAGGCGGCGCGCAACTCGGCCCTCTACCAGCAGTTGATCCGCGACGACAAGGCCGATGCGTTGATCGGCCCCTACGGAACTGCGGCTACGCTGATGGCCGCAGCCGAGGCGGAGAAAGCGCGGCACGTCATGGTAAACGGAGCTGGTTCTTCGGTCGCCGTCCATCGCCGGCTGCCGCGCTACGTGTTTCAGAGCGCCGCGCCTTATGCCACGTTCGGCGCCGGCGTGCTGCAAATCGCCCGGGAGCAAGGCTACCGCTCGCTGCTGATCCTCGCGCGCGAT
>DATNNX010000137.1:0-2769 GCA_035601615.1 Xanthobacteraceae bacterium | reverse complement strand
ACGACGCTGATCGCGCGGCAGTCGCAATTCCACCAGGTCCACCTGGTCTCGCGCCTGGCCGCAGACAATCCGTCGTTTCAGGCGCAGCTGAGCGACATGGTGCAGAGGTTGGTCGCCGCCGGGCTCGGCACGTGGGAGGCTCAGCGGCAGGCGTACGCGCGTTTCTACGCAATGGTGCTGAGCCAGGCGCAGGCGCTCGCCTACATCGACGCCTTCTGGTGGCTCACCCTGGGCGCGGCGCTGATGTTCGGCCTCGCCTTCGTGCTGAAGCGGAACGACCCACGCGAGAGCGGCACTGTGAGCGTGCATTGAAGAAGAGGCGATCCCGCATGCATCAGTTCGATCTCCTCGTCGTCGGCAGCGGTCCCGGCGGCCAGCGCGCCGCGACCCAGGCCGCCAAGCTCCGCAAGCGCGTGCGCCGCCATGCGCCGCGGGCCGCGGACGCGCTGGTCGACACGTACGGCGGCCGCGCCGAGTCGCCCAGGCCACACATATTAGAAGCATGCCCAACCGCCGGGCCACGACGGACGTCTAACAAGCAAGCAGTAGGAGGGACAAACGATGGCTGCGACGACTCAGGAAGTGCTGACCCACCACCTCGACACCTTCGGCAAGGGCGATCTCACCGGAGTCATGGCCGACTACTCACCCGAGTCGCGGCTGTTCACCCCGAACGGGATGTTGAAGGGGCCCGAGGCCATTCGGCAACAGTTCACGACGCAGTTCAAGGAGTTCGCCAAGCCCGGAGCGTCGTTCCAGATGCTGAGGCAGGACGTCGACGGGGACACCGCCTACATCCTCTGGAAGGCCGAGACGGCGGACAACCGCTACGAGATCGGGACGGATACCTTCGTGGTAAAGGATGGGAAGATCGTCACCCAGACCTCCGCGGGGAAGATCACACCGAAGCACTGAGGCGTTCGCGAAGACGGCAGGGGTGGCGCATCCCCCTGCCGTCGTCGTGGCAGGCCCGGCCTTTGGCGGCCGCGCCGAGTTGCCGAGGTGACACATATGATAAGCACGCCGCGTAACCGCCGGACTCTGCTCTGGCGTCGGGAGTCCTCGCGGGATGCGCGGCGATCCTCGCGGGCACCTGCGCCCCTCTCGCCGTGCCGCGCGCTGGTCTCTCGCGGTCGCCGGCACATGGTCGCTCTTCCTCTCGCTGCTCGTCGTGGGCCTGCCCCATGCCTGCCGCCGAGACGACGACCTAACGGGAGAACGCTCTAACTCATGAGGGACACTCACATGAAGATCGAACGACTGGGCGTATGGGCGCAAGTGGATTGTTTGACTGCAAGCGCCGAAGCTGAATTCGCGCGCGACGTGGAACAGTGGGGCTACTCGGCACTCTGGACGCCAGAAGCGATGGGCCGTGACGTCCTCGTCAATTCCGCATGGTTGCTCGCGAACACCCGCAAGTTGGTCATTGCCTCCGGGATTGCAAACATCTTTGCACGCGACGCAATGGCCATGGCTGCGGCGCGCGCGCAGCTCAACGAGCAATCGGGCGGAAGATTTCTGCTCGGCATGGGCATTTCGCACGCAGCGATTGTAAGCGCGATACGCGGTCACATCTATGAAAAACCAGTGACGACCATGCGCACCTACGTCGAAGCAATGACGCATGCGCAGTACAGCTCGCCACGACCGTCCGATTCGACGCTGACGGTCATCGCCGCACTCGGCCCAAAGATGTTGGCACTCGCGCGCGATGTCGCCGATGGCGCTCATCCCTATAACACGACCGTTGCGCAAACGGCCGAAGCGCGCGCAGTTCTCGGCCCAAACAAACTCCTCTGTGTAGAACAGAAGGTTCTGTTGGAAACGAACGCCGCGCGCGCCCGCGAGATCGCGCGCGCCTATCTGCGCCCGTATCTCCGCCTGCCCAACTACGTGAACAGTTGGCGGCGCGCGGGTTTCGACGACAGCGATTTCACCGACAATGGGTCGAATCGACTCGTCGACACATTGGTCGCGTGGGGCGATGAAGATGCGCTCGTCGGGCGCATCCGCGAGCACTGGCAGGCGAGCGCGGATCACGTCTGCATTCAAGCGCTGTATGCGGATCCGAGCAAATCGACGCTCGATGGACCCAATGTCGACTTGATCCAGCGCCTTGCGCCGCTCGCACGCGAGAGCAACACGGCGCCGAGTGTCGCTGCGCACTAATAGCTAAAGAAAAAGGAGGACCCTCATGCCGGTCAACAGCGATCTTACCGAGGCACAGGTCAGAGAATTCGGCAGCGGTCCCGGCGGCCAGCGCGCCGCGACCCAGGGCGCCAAGCTCCGTAAGCGGGTGGTCGATCTGCGAGAAGCATCACGAAGTGGGCGGCGTCAGCATCGACACCGGAAGCATTTCCAGCAAGACACCGCCCGTGATTCGCCTCGAGCAGCCTTCGTCGCCGCGCGATCGACGGCATCTCGCAGCGGATGCTGAGCACAATCTTCAGAGGGGGATCGAACCATGTCGAGATTAGAAGGCAAAGTGGCTCTGGTAACCGGGGCGTCCAAGGGCATTGGGGCGGGGATCGCCAAGGGCTTGGCCGCGGCCGGAGCGTCGGTCACGGTGAATTACGCCTCCGACCGGGGCGGCGCGGAAGCTGTGGTCGCGGCGATCACCGCCGCTGGCGGCCGGGCAATCGTGGTCCCTGGCGACGTTTCCAAGTCAGCCGACGTGGCGCGGCTGTTCGTCGAGACCAAAGCGGCCTACGGCGCGCTAGACGTGCTCGTGAACAATGCCGCGGTCTACCAGTTCGGGACACTAGAAGC
>DATNNX010000136.1:0-8980 GCA_035601615.1 Xanthobacteraceae bacterium | reverse complement strand
GTTGGAGGCCGCGGAAATCCAGTTGAGTATGGAAGCAACCGGCGGCGAGTTGATCGAGATGCGGCGCCGCTGATTGGCCGGCTTACCTTCGTATGCTCGACCGCCTCGATCCGAGCTATCGGAACTGAGACTGGCGGAGGGCTAGGCACCAACGTCCGTCCGAGCGCGCGCACGGCGCACCTGCCGTGACCCGAAGGCATGGCCCGGTCGCGCCGTCCTGGTATATGATCCGCAGCGGCCAAGGGGCGCCACGCGCGGTCGGGCGCCGGCCCCTGCAGTCGATCCACAAGGAGCTTCGCTCATGCTCGACGTCGTCAAACAAGTTGCACCGTCAATTCCCTTCGACGCGGATCGGCTGGATCGTTTGATGGACGAGGCCGGGATCGATGTCCTGGTCGTGACGTCCAAACACAATGTGCAGTATCTGCTCGGCGGGCATCGCGCCTTTTTCTTCGAGTCCATGGACGCGATGGGATTGAGCCGCTATCTGCCGGTCCTCGTCTATCCCAAGGGCGGACGGCAGAAGGCAGGTTATTTTGGCCATCGCATGGAAGGCTTTCAGAAGGAAAACGATCCCTTCTGGGTACCCGAGTCACAGACCAATTCGTCAGGAACCGTCGATGCCATGCAGAAGGCGATCGAGTACCTGCGCAAATTGGGATTGAAGCCGCGCCGGATCGGCGCCGAGCTCGGCTTCCTGCCGGTCGATGCCGGCACCGCGTTACACAAGGCCTTCTCCGGCAGCGAGATCGTCGATGCGCTATTCGTGCTCGAGCGGCTGCGCGCGGTGAAAAGCCCCGAAGAATTGCGGCAGCTGCGCATCGCCTCCGAGCGGGTGATCGAGTCGATGCTGGCGGTCATCGCCAATCACGGTCCAGGTGCGAGCAAGCGCGAACTGACCGAAACGCTCCGGCGGGAGGAGACCGCTCGCGGGCTCGTCTTCGACTACTGCCTCATCACGGCGGGCTCGAGTCTCAACCGCGCGCCATCGGATCAGAAATGGAACAAGGGCGACATCCTCTCGCTCGACTCCGGCGGCAACTATCACGGCTACATCGGCGACCTCTGCCGGATGGCAATCCATGGAGATCCGGATCCCGAGCTCGAGGACCTATTGGGCGAGATCGAGCAGATTCAGCGCGCGGCGATGAAGCCGATCAAGGCCGGCATTGCGGGCGGGGCGATCTACGCCGCGGCCGAGCCGCTGGTGCACAAATCCAAGCACCACAACCACATGCATTTCCTCGCCCATGGAATGGGATTGGTCAGTCACGAGGCGCCGCGGCTAACCGCGACGGGTCCTGTTCCCTACGACGCGTATGATGCGGAGCGCCCGCTCGAAGCGGGAATGGTGGTCTCGGTCGAGACCACGCTGCAACACCCCCAACGTGGATTCATCAAGCTCGAAGATACGGTCGCGGTCGCCGGCGCCGGCTTTGAGATCTACGGCGAGGGCGGTCGTGGCTGGAACCGCGGCCGTACCGCGGCAAGGTGAGCTGGCCGCGTCTTGCTGCGCGGGATATCCGACGCTAACGATTGGCTCGTCCCCTCAGCAAGCATGGGAGGCACGAACAGCGCCTTGGAAAAGGGTGTGCGCGCGCCGGGACGACGGCGGGCGATCTGAACTCCGAAGCAGCCGGATCGCGGATTTAGATGCTCACCGCGAGCAGTGCCACCGCGCCGATACCGACGACGAGGACCAGCAAAGCGATCGGGTCGTAGTCGAGCCAGTGTCTGGTTTGTGCAGTCATGATGCACCTCGCCCTGAAAGCCGCATCCACTTTTCTCCGAACCCTGTTCAGGGCGGTCGGTGGCTTGCGTCTCTATTAGTCGCGGATGAGGGGGCAGAGGTTCAAACCTGGCGGTTGGGCATGCGCACTGGTGCGAGCCGGAATCGCGACACAGTAACGGTTTGACTCTACTCTAGATATTTCGCTGCGGTTTCCTGGCGGTCCAAACCAGGTCGAACGCAACGTGGCGGGATTGTGGCGACGCGTCGATCAATGGCCCTGGCAGTTGCACCCTGAGGCGCTTTGCAGCGGCTCAATTCAGTTCTGCGCGGCCGCGCGGCTCACTGCATGAACCAGCCGTGGCTCACGACCAGCGATTGCCCGGTTAATGCATTGCTCTCAAAACCGGCAAAGAATACCGCCGTTTCGGCCACGTCCGCGACGGTGGTGAATTCGCCGTCGACCGTGTCCTTGAGCATCACGTTCTTGATCACGTCGGCTTCCGAGATGCCGAGCTCTTTGGCTTGCTCGGGGATCTGCTTGTCGACCAGCGGCGTGCGCACGAAGCCGGGGCAGATGACATTGGCGCGCACGCCGTGCTTGGCGCCTTCTTTCGCGACCACCTTGGCAAGCCCGATCAACCCGTGCTTGGCGGTGACATAAGGCGCCTTCAACAGCGACGCCTCCTTCGAGTGCACCGATCCCATATAGATGATGCTGCCGCCGGTGCCCTGTTTGTACATGCGCTGCAAGACGGCGCGTGTGGTGAGAAACGCACCGTCGAGATGGATGCTCAATAGCCGTTTCCAGTCTGCGAACTTGAACTCATCGAGCGGGGCGACAATTTGAATGCCGGCATTGCTCACGAGCACATCGATTTTTCCGAACTGCTCGACCGTCCGCGCGGCACCCGCCTCCACCTGCTGCTCATTCGTCACATCCATGACCACGCCGAAGGCTTTGCGGGTGTCGCCCAGTTCCGCCGCGGCCGCATCGGCTGCCTTTTGATTCAAATCGGCGATCACAACGCGCGCTCCCTCGCGCACGAAAGCTTTGGCGATCTCCTTGCCGATGCCGCTAGCGGCGCCGGTCACGATGGCAACTTTGTCCTTGAGACGCATGTCACGACACTCCTGCCGTGGCCGGCTTGGGCGCTGACTCTCGCTTCGTCGACGGCTGGAGATAGTCGTAGGCGACTTTGCCGAGGCCCAGCGTGAGGTCGCAAACGAGATGTACGGCGGAGACGACCTCGAGCACCGGCAGCTCTGCGACTGGGGCGAGCGCGTGCGGCGTGAGCGAAATCGCTGCGGGACCGGTCCAGGCTCCCTTGAGCGTCACGTCCTCGAGATAGTATTCGACGAGCTCGCAGATTCGCGGGCTGCCGTCGACGTGCGGGATGATTTTGAGCAGAAAGTTCGGCGCCGCCAAGGAAGCGCGGATCGCCGCGGCGTCGGCCACTTTGTGCTTGTATCCCATCGTGGCGGTGACGGCCCGAACCGGGCCGTAGTCGAGCGTGCCGACCAATTGATCGATCTCGACATGCAGCGTCGGGTTGGCGAGTTTTTTCGGGAATCCCCAAAGCTCGCGGCCACCTGCGATCGGCGGCTCGTCGTTGAGGAACATGCAATGGGTGTAGCCGCCCTTGCGGCCGCGAAAGCGAACCGGAATGACCTGTCCGGTCTCGGTGTAGTCGCCGAACCCGGTGGAATCCGGCATGCGGATGACCTCGTATTTGACGAGAGGCTCATCGACCTCGAGCGGCTCGGGGACGACCGCACGCAGTTTGTCGGGGTCCGTTCGATAAGTGATGATCATGAACTCGCGGTCGACGAAGCGATAAGGGCCGGGCGGGTAGGCCGGGCTCGTCAACGGCATGGCGAACGCGCGCGCCTTGACCTCTGCTTCCTTCATACTGTGCTCCTTATGATCCAGTCGATATGCAGGGCGCCGCGCTCACTCGCGGCCGTCGACGGCGGCGTCGAACGTGGCTACCCCGGCCTGATCCACCGGGCGCTGCAGCGCTTCCGGATGGCGCAACGTGCGGATCGCGTCGTTGTAGCCGGCGTTCCAGTGCTCGATCATGCTGGTGCGGGAGAACTCGTAATCTTTGGATTGAGGCTCATAGCTCTTCGACCGGTAGATCAGGTGCACGATTTGGTAGACGTTGCGGTCCGCGACACTCTTCAACAGTTGCCCCTCGTCGGATTCGAGGATCTCGGTTGGAATCTTTTCCAGAAGATTCGCCAGCGCCATTCGAACACATTGGATCTGCTTGAACTGATCCGTGCTGGCCCGCGTCCTGCTCGAATACTGGATCTCTTTCTGTCGCGACATCACGTCGTTGAGATCGCTCGGCAACTCTCCGCGCGAGCTCCACAGGTCGACTTGGAACGTAAGCGTGTCCTGGCGCGTATCGCCCGACACCACCCACTGCAGCGGCGTGTTGGAGACGAGACCACCATCCCAATAGAGCTCGCCGTCCACGTCGACCGCAGGACAGCCGGGCGGCAGCGCCCCGCTCGCCATGATGTGCTCGGGCCGGATCTTGTGCGTGGTCGAATCGAAATAGACGAAGTTGCCGCTGCGGATGTTCACGGCCCCGACGCTGAACCGCATCTCGCCGGCATTGATGCGATCGAAATCGACGAGCCGCTCGAGCGTGCTCCGCAGCGGCGTCGTGTCATACCAGCTGGTCGCCTCAACCGTGCCCGGCGGCGAGAGATAGGGCGGCGGAAACCGCGGCTTGAAAAAACCGGGAGCGCCCTCGAACAGGGTCGCTCCGGCACGCAGTCGATTGGCGAAAACGTGACCAGTATCGCCGCGTAACCAGTAGTGGGCGAGACCGAACGGGTCGAACAAGAGCTGGGTGGTGACTTGCTCCCAAAAGGCGCGCAGCCTTTCGAGCCGTGTCTCGGGCGGATTGCCCGCGATCAGCGCGCAGTTGATGGCGCCGATCGAAATTCCCGCGACCCAATCGGGATGCAGGTTTGCCTCGGCAAGCGCCTGATACACGCCAGCTTGAAATGCGCCGAGTGCGCCGCCCCCTTGCAGCACCAAGGCGACGCAATCGAAAGGCGGCCGCGGCAAACCCCGGTGGCTCTTCAGCAGCGGCTTGACGAAGTGCCGGCTGATGTCTCGGGGCGACGCCATCGATCGCTCTTTCACATCGGCCGGCGAACTCTCGCGTTTCGCCGTCAACGGCGCGACACGAGCCGAAGCGTCACTGGAAGTCATGCAATGACCGATCCTGTTTTCAGGTACCTGCTGTCTTGAACGCGAGCGCGCAAAGCGAACGATGTTGAAGCCGAGCTCGCGGCCGTTCGGCACTCACGCTGCTCCTCCGCAAACAAAGCGACTGCCTCAGCAAATCACGATCACGTGGATGATTTGTGTCACTTCAATTGCCTCCCCCACCGCCACCTAAAGACCTTTCCATCTGCGCCGCATCGCGCCCCATCTGCAGGCAGACAAGGACCTCAACGTAGCTGGGGTTCCCGCCGGTTTCGGTGGTGGCAACACACCGCTCGCGCAGCGCCGGCGAAAACTGCGTCCACTCTTTTTCAAGCTCGTCACGCGCACTTTTTTCGTCGGCGAGGCATTGCCGCAGGCTCGTATCCAAGCTCAAGCTGTCGCCCATCTTAGCCGCCGCGCGACAGCCGGGCTCGACGTTGAGAGCTGGAACACCCTCGGCGACCAGCAGCGTGCCACCGAGCGCGAGGAGCACCGCTGACGGAAACATTAGACCCTCCCGCGCTCCCGCGCGATTACTTGGATCGCTTAACGTGCGCGCTGAGGGGGGTCAACGGCGTCGTCGACCGATCCTCGAAGCCCGCTCAGGGTACCACCGTCGGGCGCCGTCCTGCACACGCGCTTTGACCACCGCTCCCAATCGCGTCCTTCCCCACGCCGTGCAGTATGTCCGCCTCGACTACGCGCCGGCGAGAATAACTTGCATCATAAGCACCGCTTGCGCGAAATTGCTGCGAATAGTGTGATTGCGATGGGATTTTTGCGGCCGAGCTAGTCTACGGCGTGGATGATGGTGCCTTGAGCTTGCAGCTATTGAGCACTGCATGGTAGCCCTTCTCGCCTTTTTGGAAGCTCACGTCGGCGGTGAACACGTATGATCCGCGTTTCGGCTCCTTGAGCTCGTAAACCCACCAATTCGTGACTTGACCCGGACGGTTCGAATATTCGGCGCAGGTCCCATCCGGCCCGTCGACGATCGGAACGCTTTGCATCTCGTAACGATAGTCCTTCGCACTTGGCCAGGCGACGCCGATTGCGAAACTCGGCCGCTCGTAGTCCAAGGGAAAGGGCTGTGAGAGATTCTTGGGGTCACCGCAATTGGGAAAGGTGGTCACGTATTCCGCCCGGCCGGTGCAGATCATGATCGGCGCGCCATTATTCCAATCGACTCCGCCGGGCAGGGCGCCCCAATGCGTCTGGCAGCAGGTCTCGACGGGCACCGCTGGCCATCCGGCTGGAGTCTGAAAGGATGTGCTTTGGCTGCTGATGCAATAATTGGTGGTGCAGGCGTATTGCGCCGACCCCGGCGACGCAGCCGATAATGCGAGGACAGTCAGCGCCAAAAAATATCGCACCGTCTTCATGGAGCCCTTTCCAACGACAGTCTTCGTCCGCGTCGTTTTGTCCGCATGCCGGCAGGTCTTTGCCGACTCCGCGTGCTGATGTACACTACTACGCCGAGTGCGCCAACGATCGAGCGGCACTTCTGCAGTCGCTCAGTCATCCAACCCGAGGTCAGCCCCGCGTGGCCACAAGTCATAACCTGCGCAGCCTGCGGCGAGGGTCGTCTTTGGTCATGTTGCCTGCAGAGTGGGGCTCACCGGCGAAAATGCCGGAGACGAGCAGGAGACGCGTCGCCAAAGACCCGCTGCGCGGGGCCGGTGCTCGGCTATCCGTCCTCGCCTGCGCGGGAATACTCACGCTTCTGACCGCCTGCGGTCAGGAAAACCGCTTCGTTGCGCCGCCGCCGCCGACGGTGATCGTGCAGCTACCTCTGCAGCAGACGGTCACGCCCTATTTGGAAGCGACCGGCAACGCCGCCTCGGTGAATACGGTCAAGCTCTTGGCGCGTGTGCAAGGCTACGTGCAGGAGATCAAGTATCAGGACGGTGCCACAGTGAAGAAGGGCACGCCCCTGTTCGTGATCGAGCCGGAGCCCTACAAGGTGCAGCTCGAGCAAGCGCAAGCGGCGGAGGAGGGCGCCAAGGCAACGTTGGTCAATGCCGAAGCCCAATTCACCCGTCAGCAGGAACTCCAATCGAAGGATGTGTCGACGCAGGCCAATCTCGACCAGGCGCGCGCCGCCCGCGATACCGCGCGCGCCAACGTGCTGCAGGCGCAGGCCGCGACCCAGACCGCGGAGATCAATCTCGGCTACACGACGGTTTCGGCTCCCTTCGATGGCGTTGTGACCGCGCGCAAAGTCTCGGTCGGCGAGCTGGTCGGCGGCGATCACACGAGCGAGCTCGCGACCATCGTGCAGATCGACCCGATCTGGGTATGGTTCAATCTGAGCGAACGGGACGTGCAACGCGTGCGCGCGCAAATGGCCGAGCGCGCCGTGACCATCGCCGATCTGATCAACAAGGTCCCGATCGAGGTCGGCCTACAGACCGAGACCGGATATCCGCACAAGGGCGTGCTCGACTACTCGGCCCCCGACGTCAACCAGTCGACCGGAACGCTCCAGGTGCGCGGCATCTTCGAGAATGCAAAACAGGCGCTCCTGCCGGGCTATTTCGTGCGCGTGCGCGTGCCGCTGCGGCCTGAGCAGGCGCTGCTCGTGCCGG
Source organism: Xanthobacteraceae bacterium (assembly GCA_035601615.1). Taxonomy (GTDB): domain Bacteria; phylum Pseudomonadota; class Alphaproteobacteria; order Rhizobiales; family Xanthobacteraceae; genus VAZQ01. Next base: position 1,431 of record DATNNX010000136.1, on the reverse strand, counting down.
AAGTCGCCGTCGGCGCCGATCAGGCGGGCCGCTACGTCCTCACGGTCAATGCCGACGGCATCGTCGAGCAGCGACGGGTGCAGCCCGGGCAGACGACGGGCGAGATGCGCGTGATCGAGAGCGGGCTCAAGCCCGACGAGCGCGTGGTCGTATCCGGCATTCTCGACGCCGTGCCGGGCCAGAAGGTGGATCCGCAGCTACAGACGCCGAAGTCGGCGGCCGCCGGGCCGACCGGATCGAAATAGCCGCGCCTCATGATATCGAAATTCTTCATCGAGCGCCCCGTTCTGGCGAACGTGCTTGCGATCCTCATGGTCGTGATCGGCGGCGTGGCGCTGCTGCGGCTGGCCGTCGCGCAATATCCCAATGTGGTGCCGCCGACCATTTCGGTGACCACGCGCTACCCCGGCGCCAGCGCGCGCGCGGTGGTCGACACCGTCGCGCTGCCGATCGAGCAGCAGGTCAATGGTGTGGACGGCATGATCTACATGCAGTCCTACAGCGCTTCCGACGGCAGCTATACGCTCATCGTCACGTTCAAGATCGGAATGGACATCAACTTCGCGCAGGTGCTGGTGCAGAACCGGGTATCCAGCGCGCTGGCGCAGCTGCCGCAGGCCGTGCAAGCCCAGGGCGTGACGGTGCAGCAGAAATCGACCGCGATTCTGCAATTCGTAACGCTGACCTCGCCCGACGATCGCTATGACAGCCTGTTCCTCGCCAACTACGCGACCATCACCCTGCAGCCGGAGCTGGCGCGCCTGCCGGGCGTCGGACAAGTCAATATTTTCGGGGCCGGCCAGTATTCGATGCGCATCTGGCTCGACCCCAACAAGCTCTACGCCCGTTCCTTGACGACGGAGGACGTGGTCACCGCACTCAAGGGCCAGAACCAACAAGTCACCGCCGGCCAGCTCGGCATGCCGCCGGCGCCGGACACGCAAGCGTTCCAGTACACGCTCGACATCGCCGGCCGCTTCGACGACGTCAGCCAGTTCGAGAACATCGTCGTCAAAACCGAATCCAACGGGCAGATGGTCCATGTGCGCGACGTCGGCCGCGTCGAGCTTGGCGCGCAAACCTACAGCCAGGTCTTCACGCTCAACGACAAGCCGTCGGCAGGAATCGGCATCTATCAGACGCTGGAGGCGAACGCACTCGATGTGGCGGGCGACGTTGCGGCCAAGATGAAGGAGCTCGCGAAGAGTTTTCCGCCCGGGCTCACCTACAGCATTCCGTTCGACACCACCACCTTCGTGCGCGCGTCCATCAACGAAGTGTGGAAGACGCTGTTCGAGGCGGCAATCCTGGTGCTGATCGTGATCGTGGTGTTTCTGCAGGACTGGCGCGCGATGCTGGTGCCGATGACCACCGTTCCGGTCACCATCATCGGCGCGTTCGCCGCCATGGCGGCGCTCGGCTTTACGATTA
>DATNNX010000135.1:0-17459 GCA_035601615.1 Xanthobacteraceae bacterium | reverse complement strand
GGCTGGCGGCCTCATGGGCTATGCCCCCAGCATCACCGATGCCTATCGTCAGCAAGGCGTCTATGCGGGAAAAATTCTAAAAGGCGAAAAGCCCGGCGAGCTTCCGGTCATGCAGTCGACGAAGTTCGAATTCGTACTCAACCTAAAGGCAGCAAGAGCACTCGGTCTCACGCCTTCGCCCGGACTGCTTTCCATAGCCGACGAGGTGATCGAATGACGTGGCCGCGGAGAGATTGGCCAGAATGAAACTTCCCCGCCGACGCTTTCTGCATCTGGCGGCGTGCGCTGCCGCGCTGCCGGCCGTCTCTCACATCGCGAGGGCCCAAGCCTATCCGACCCGGCCGGTTCGCATCATCGTCGGCTTTGCCGCGGGCGGCGCGACCGACATCGTTGCGCGGATCATAGGGCAATGGCTTTCGGAGCGGCTGGGCCAGCAATTCGTGGTCGAGAACCGGCCGGGGGCCGGCACCAATATCGCCACCGAGGCGGTGGTGAATGCCGCTCCCGACGGCCACACGCTGCTCATGGTGAGCCCTACGAACGCGGTCAACGCGACGCTCTACGACAAACTCAGCTACAATTTCATCCGCGACATCGCGCCGGTCGCGGGCGTCACGCGCGTGGCCAACGTGATGGTGGTCAACCCATCGTTTCCGGTGAAGACGGTCCCCGAGTTCATCGCCTATGCCAAAGCCAATCCGGATCGGATCAACATGGCATCGGGTGGCACCGGTTCGTCCAATCAGATGTCGGGGGAACTGTTCAAGATGCTGGCCGGGGTCAATCTCGTGCATGTCCCCTATCGCGGCGCCGGGCCCGCGCTGCCCGATCTCATCAGCGGACAGGTGCAGGTGATGTTCGTCGCTATCACCTCCTCGATCGAGTACATCAAGGCGGGGAGGCTGCGCGCGCTAGGGGTCACCACGACGACTCGATCGGAGGCGCTGCCGGACGTGCCTACCATCGCCGATTTCGTGCCGGGCTACGAGGACAGCAACTGGTGGGGCTTCGGCGCGCCCAAGGCTACGCCCGCGGCTATCGCCGACAAGCTGAACGGGGAGACCAACGCCGCGCTCGCCGATTCCAGGATCAAGGCGCGGCTCGCCGAGCTTGGCGGCAGCCTGCTCGCCGGCTCACCGGCCGATTTCGGTAAGCTCATCGCCGACGAGACCGAGAAGTGGGCCAAGGTGGTCAAGTTCGCAGGCATCAAGCCGGAGTGATCGGGCTGGCGAATATTCCGTAACGCTTCGGCTTTCTCAAGCGACCGCCGGGGGAGATCAGCGTTCGCCCATCTGCCGACCGATCGGTTGATCGACGCCATTTATGGGTACGCGCCCCAGTCGAACACCAGCGTTGCGCCCAAGGCGACCTCCGGCGCGATAACGGTTCTGCTCGGATCGGCGCGAGCCGCGATCCCGCCCGCCTTGAGTGCCGCGCCCAGCACGGCGCGGTCGCGCACGCGAAATCGCAGTGCCGCGAGCCGCGCGCCACGGGAGATGTTGGGCGGCTCCGTCCCGAAATGACGGCGAAAGGTGGCGGCATCCATCACGCTGATGTCGCCGCGCTGCGTCGAGGCGGTGATGCCGCTCGAGGTTGCGGACACGTCGCCGGCAAACGCCGACAGAAAAGCGTGATGCTCGCCCGGGTTTTCGGCAACCAACACCGCAGCCTCGATGCTGCTTGCGGTGTTGGCATGCTGCTGAAAGGCGGGATTCCAGAAATTTTCAGGAAAGTGCTGCTGGCACACGGCAAAACCGATGGCAGGCGCTTTGGCATCGCGCGCGAAGGCGAGCGAGAAGCCGACCTTCACGGCCGAGCCGTCCGGCCGTTTGCCCTCGCGCTCGAAGCGCATGGCATCGGACACGCCGATACCAGCCGAGCGAAAGCGCGCGGCATCCGTTGCGGCGTCCTCGCTTTCGAGGATGAGGAATGAAAGTCCCTCGTGGTTCTTGAGGAAGATGCGATTGAAGGTGCCAAACAGCGCCGAGAGGCCGTCGGTGCCGAGTTTTTCCGGCTCCGCCACGGTGAGCAGTTCGATGAAGAAGCCGGGAAGTTGGACCAGATGATTGTGGGTGCCCCAGGCATGGCGGTTGCGCGCGCCGACGGTGAAGCCGAGCCGCCGATAGAGCTCGGCTGCCGTCTCGAGATCGCGCACCGCATGGATGACGTGGTCAAGCCCGCCGGGCATCGAAACGCGCCGTCACTTCACCGCCGAGAAGGCCGTCGGCTGCAGGAACATGTTCGTGATCGAGGCGATGATCGGTCCATCGCGCTCGCTTTCCGCGCGCTTGCTCACCCATTCCGGGTCGACGATGAACTTGTTCCACTTCATTTCGCGCTCAGCGAGCGACTCCCAAGCGAGGAGATAGTGGAGGTCTTGGTTTCCACCGGGGCCGACCAACACCGTCCAGAACCCGGCCTGCCGGATGCCGTGCCGCTTCCAGAGCTCGAGCGTCGTCGTCTCGAACCGCTTCAACAGGGCCGGGAGCCGCCCGGTCACGCAGTGGTAGATCCTCAATTCATAGATCATGGTCGCCTCTTGGGTGATGGCCGTTGAGGCGATCGACGTTAACGGCAGGTGCGTGAAACGCAATCGGCGCCTGGAGCATCCCATACGATAGAGCGTTTGAGATCACCCCCTCCCCAGCCCTCCCCCGCAAGCGGGGGAGGGAGCAGAGCGAGTTCCCTGTGCGAACGGCGTATGCGTGCGATCAGGAAGGGCGGGGGATGCGAGGGCTTGAGCTTACACCAGCCGGCTCTGGTCCACCGCCGCGCCGACGAAAGACGCAAACAATGGATGCGGATCAAAAGGCCGCGATTTCAGCTCGGGATGGAATTGCACACCGACGAACCAGGGATGGTCTTCGTACTCGATCATCTCCGGCAATAGCCCATCAGGTGACATCCCGGAAAACCGCATGCCGTGCTGCTCGAGCCGGCCCCGGTAATGAGTATTGACCTCGTAGCGGTGGCGGTGGCGCTCGGAGATCTCCGTTGCGCCCTGATAAATCTGAGACACGCGGCTCCCGCGCTGGAGAATTGCCCGATAGGCGCCAAGCCGCATGGTGCCGCCGAGATCGCCGTTCACGCCGCGGATCTGCAGCTCGTTGCCTTTCATCCATTCGGTCATCAAGCCGACCACCGGCTCGGGAGTGGCGCCGAATTCGGTGGAGTTCGCCTCGTCGATGCCGCAAAGGTTCCGCGCCGCTTCGATGACCGCCATTTGCATGCCGAAACAAATCCCGAAATAGGGAACTTGGCGTTCACGCGCGAACTGGACGGCTCTGATCTTCCCTTCCGTGCCGCGCTGGCCGAAGCCGCCCGGCACCAGGATTCCGTTCACGTTCTCCAAAAACGGCGCCGGATCCTCGCCCTCGAACACTTCGGATTCGATCCAATCGAGATTGACGCGGACCTTGTTGGCGATACCTCCGTGGGAGAGCGCCTCGATCAGCGACTTATAGGCATCCTTCAGGCCGGTATATTTGCCCACGATGGCGATCGTCACGTTACCTTCGGGGTTGCGAACGCGCTCGTTGATGAGCCGCCAGCGCGCGAGGTCCGGCTCGCCTTTTGGCTCGATGCCGAAAGCCATCAGCACTTCGCGATCGAGGCCCGCCTCGTGGTAGGCTTCGGGCACCGCGTAGATATTGTCGACGTCGCGCGCTTCGATCACAGCGCTCGGACGCACATTGCAGAACAGCGCGAGCTTTGCGCGTTCGCTCTCCGGAATCGGCCGGTCGGTCCGGCACAGCAAGACGTCGGGCTGGATGCCGATCGAGCGCAGTTCCTTGACCGAGTGCTGGGTCGGCTTGGTCTTGAGTTCGCCCGCGCCGGAGACGAAAGGCAACAGCGTCAGGTGGATGTAGATCGCGTGGTGCCGCGGCAAGTCATTGCCCAGTTGCCGGATCGCCTCGAAGAACGGCAGCCCCTCGATGTCGCCGACCGTGCCCCCGATCTCGCACAGGACGAAATCGTAGCCTTCGTTGCCTTCGCGGATGAAATCCTTGATCGCGTTGGTGACGTGGGGGACGACCTGGATGGTGGCGCCGAGATAATCGCCGCGGCGCTCCTTGCCCAGGATTTCCTGATAGATGCGGCCGGTGGTGATGTTGTCCTGCCGGCTCGCCGGCCGGCCGGTAAAGCGCTCGTAATGGCCGAGGTCAAGGTCGGTCTCAGCACCGTCGTCGGTGACGAAAACCTCGCCGTGTTGGTAGGGGGACATGGTCCCGGGATCGACGTTGAGATACGGGTCAAGCTTGCGCAGCCGGACCTTGTAGCCGCGCGCCTGCAGTAGCGCGCCGAGCGCTGCGGATGCGAGACCCTTGCCGAGGGAGGAGACCACGCCGCCGGTAATGAAGATGTACCGCGCCATGGGAGCTAACCTTTAGCGCGCCGCCGCCGATTCGACGAGAGGCTGCGAGCCCCCTGCCGGCGATATCCATGCGCAGCGCACATACCGAAGAATTCCAACGATCTGATTGGGATATCCGCCGGTCTGTTGATGTGAGCTCTCAATTTACCATTCGCCGATTGCATGGCTCCTCAAGCGAAGGGGCCGGTCGTCCCGGCCCCTGTTTTACTGCGAGCGTGGCACCTGCGGTCCTGGGGCAGGCGCCGGTTCCGGCGGCGCCGACTGCTCCTGCTGGCGCAGCGTGTCGAGCACCCCACCGCCGCCCTGCCCCGGCGGTCCGCCGGGCGTCTGCTGTGCCGGGCTGCCGGTGTTCTGGATGATGGAATGCGGCTTACGCTCCCACCCAGCCAGGAGCGAGAGCAGCAAGCTCGTGGCAAAGAAGGTTGCGGCCAGGATGGCAGTCGTGCGGGTCAGCACATTGGCGGTCCCCCGGCTCGATAAAAATCCGCCGGTCGAGCCGATCCCCAGCCCACCCCCTTCCGACTTCTGCAGCAGCACGACGCCGATCATCGTGGCGACCACCATCAGATGGATGACGATAATGACGGTCTGCATGTCTCCACCGCGTTCGATCCTGCTTTTCGCCCCGGTGTCATATAGGAACGCGGGCGCCTGTCCACACCTCCAGCCAACTGGCGGGTGTGGCGGCGCCCCCTGCTCCTGCCCGCCCTGAGAGACCGTGCGGTCTGGAAGACAGACCTATTTGAGGATTTTCAGATAAGCGATGATATCGTCGACATCCGTCGGGTCGCTCAGCCCGCCATAGGGCATGCGGTTGCCCTTCACCTTCGCCTGCGGATCCTGGATATAGGCGCGCAGATTGTCCTCGTCCCAAACGAGGTTGGCGCGTCGCATTGGGTTGGAGTAGCGGTAATCGTCGAGCGCTGCCGATTTGCGTCCAACGACGCCCTTGAGGCTTGGTCCCAGCGCGTCCGGACGCTCGGTGTGGCAGGCCGCGCAGGTCTGGTATAGCGCTTTGCCGTGCTCGACGTCGGCCGCGCTGACCGCAGTTGTGAATAGGGCGAGGAGGACTACGGGGCCGCCGGCGGCGGCAACCGACTGCTGCTTTCGTCTTCTCGGTTCAGGCATGCACGAGCGGACCCGGGCTCTTTAAATATTGCTCGGTGATGGCCTTGGCCGACCAATAGGCGAGCGCGCCCACCGTGCCGGTCGGATTGTAGCCGTGCTGTTGCGGAAACACCGAAGCGCCCTGGACGAACAGGTTGTGCGCGTCCCAGGCCTGAAGATAGCGGTTCACCACGCTGGTCTTCGGGTCGGAGCCGGTCATGGTGCCGCCGGTATTGTGGGTCGATTGATACGGCACGATGGTGAAGTTTTTCGGTCGATAATGCACCTCGTAGTGGGTCGGATGCATCGCGCGGATGATCCCTTCCAGCTTGCCGACGAGATAACGCGACATGGCGTGGTCGTTATCGGTGCCGTTATAGGTCATGCGAATCAAGGGGCGACCGAGCGCGTCCTTATAGGTCGGGTCGAGGTCCATGTAATTGTCGCGGTGGGCATAGACCGAACCTTGGGTATTGAAGCGCGTATTGCACCGGTACCATTTGACGGTCGCCTGTTTCCATCCGGCACCCCAGCGCGGTGATCCGCGGGGCGTGGCGCGACCTCCGATCGGCGGGGCGCCGCCGTTCGAGCAGACGAAATAGCCGCCACCGAAGAAGCCCAGCCCGGAATGATCGAAGTTCTCGCCGTTGAAATCGTCAATGGCGGTCGACATGCCCGGCGCGCCCATGAACGGATTGAATTCCCTCCCCTCGAAAAAGGCTTCACCGCCGGCCTCGAACTGGTAGCAACAATTCTTCCCGACCACACCCTTGCCCGTCTTCGGGTCATAGGGCTCGCCGATGCCGGCGAGTAGCAGCTGCTGCGTGTTGCCGAACACGTAAGAGGAAAGCACGACCAGGCCGGCAGGCTGCTCGTATTCGTCGCCCGTTTTCATGTCGGTATAAAGCACGCCGGTCACGCGCTTGGCCTGCTTGTCGTAAAGGAGCTTGGTGACGAAGACGCGGGTCCGCAATTCGAACTTCGAATCTGTCCGCAGCACCGGCAGCACGTTGACGTTGGGCGATGCCTTTGCATTGGCCTCGCAGGCCGTGCGGTTGCAATGCCCGCAGTACTCGCAGCGGCCGAGCGTGATCCCTTCCGGGTTTGTATACGGCGCGCTCGAGGTCGCGACTGGCAGAGGGAAAGGATGATAGCCGAGGCTCTTGGCGGCCTCGGCGAACATCGTCGGCGCGACGCCGGCCTTGATCGGCTTGTTGGGATAATCGTCGCTGCGCGGTCCCTCGAATGAATTGCCGCCCGGCACGATCCGTCCGCGCAGATTGCCGGCCTGCCCCGAGACGCCGCACAGTTTGTCGAACCGGTCGTAGTATGACTCGACCTCGTCGTAACTGAACGGCCAATCCTGGATCGTCATAGTCTCCGGGATGGCCTTAGCGCCGTATTTATCGCTGAGCACGGTCCTGACGCGAAAATCGGTGGGCAAGAAGCGCCAATGTAGCGCGCCCCAGTGAATACCGGTCCCGCCCACCCCCTCGCCAGGGAGGAAGGCGCCGAAGCGGCGGATCGGCAGCGCCAGTTCATCGGGCGTGTTGCGGAAAGTAATCGTGTCGATCGAATTGTCCTGCATCAGCTCGAGGCGCACGACATAGCGCAGCTCGTCGCGCAGCCGCGTCAACGTGAATTCCTCGGCGGGCTGGCGGTCGGCCCCGCGCTCGAGCCCGACGACGTTCACTCCGGCCTTGGTGAGCTCGCGCGCCAGGATCGCGCCCGTCCAGCCCATGCCCACCATGACGGCATCGACTTCCTTCAAGCGCGTTGTCATGGCTAGAGCCCTCTCACGAGAAATCTGCGATCGATTGCGGCTCTGCGACGTAGCGCTTGTCGCGGTAAGCATCGATTTTGTCGGCGTAGACGGCGGGAAGCCCCGGGAAACCGATCATCTTCCACGCAACCTTGTTGCGATTGCCGCCGTAGATCGGGTCGGCGAAGAAGCCCTGCATGGTAATGGCGAGGAGTTGATTGAAGAATGCACGGGAATTGAAGTCCCGGAACTCGGCCTTTCCGTCCTCCATTGCTGTGAGTGCTTGCACGCGCTCCGCGGCGGGAAGGAGATCGAAATCCCTGCCGTAGGTCTGCCGCGTCCAGGCGTTGGCGGCGGTAATTCCCGCGGCGAAGAATTCCCGCGGCGTGAGCGAAAGCTGATAGCCCTGCTCCGGCTTGCCCTTATGGAACGGACCGCCGCGATACGTTTTGGCCCCGCCGCCCCAGGCGCTGCCGAGCTGGCGGTCAATGAAAACCGCCACGCCGCACTCACTTCCCGAGGGGGAGAGTTCGTCGGCGGGAATAAGAGTGTCGACCGCCGCCACGATGAAGGCGGCCTCCGGCGCCGTCAGTGTGACGAACTGGTCCGGCTCCGGTGCGGGAGCGGCTGACGATGCAGCGGCGGGCTGTTGTGCTTGCGCTGCACCGCTCGGCGCAGCACTCGCAGCAACCGCGGTGCCGGCACCCAGCAGGAAATTGCGGCGTGCGATTGGATTGTGTTCGCCGGGCCTGGTCTTATCGGTCATGGCAACCTCCCCTGCTTGCCGCGCCGGAGCTCGAGCCCGATGCGGGGACGCGTGCGCGCATGGAGAGCGCCACGCGGCAAACCATCGTGCGGTTTTGAGTGACATTAGCTGATTTTTGACCGCGCGCGAGGGGCCATGGACGGCATTTTGCTGCAGACCTCACATCTCGCGGTAGACGCCTGCGATTGCCAGAAATTCATCCGCCTTGAGGCTTGCGCCGCCGACCAGCGCGCCGTCGACCTCGGCAACGCCCATCAGCTCCTTAGCATTCGACGGCTTGACCGATCCGCCGTAGAGGATGCGGGTCGCTTGCCCCTCTTCTGCGAACCGCGACCGCAGGCGCTCACGGATGAGCCCGTGCATCTCGGCCACATCCGCAGGTGTCGGCGTAAGCCCGCTGCCGATGGCCCAGACCGGCTCGTAGGCGACGACCAGATTGTGACTCGTGGCACCGTCGGGCACCGAGCCGTCGAGCTGGGTCTCCACGACCGCGAGCGCGCGTCCGTTCTCCCGTTCAGCGCGCGTCTCGCCCACGCAGACGAGTGCACAAAGCCCCGCACGGCGCGCCGCCAGCGCCTTCGCGCGGACGTCCGCATCGGTCTCCTTGTGATGAATGCGCCGCTCGGAGTGTCCGAGAATGACTGCGCTTGCGCCTGCGTCTTTGAGCATTTCGGCCGATAAATCACCAGTGAACGCGCCGACAGCCTCGGCGTGGCAATCCTGCGCGCCGATGCGCACGGCAGAGCCCGCCACCGCGGCCGCAAACAGCGCGATGAGGGTTGCCGGCGGGCAAATCATCAGATCGACCGCGCCGAGTTCTTTCGCGCCTTGGACGATCCGGCTGAGATCTGCGGCGGAGGAACGCAGACCATTCATCTTCCAATTGCCCGCTACCAGCGGCCGACGCGCCCGAACCATCATTGTTCCTGAATATTTCCCGATCGAGCCAAGCGGTTAGCAGAGCAGTCGCGGCCACGCCAGAGGTCGGCCGGGACCCCGTTGTGCCACAATGTTGCCGTGCAGGGGCCCCCTCCCTATGATGCAATATCTCGCTGCGGCGCGGGGTTCTCTCGATCACGGATGACGCATGCTTCGAGGGCTGCGAAAAGCCTCCTCCAACTGGCTCGGCAAAGCGGTGATGGCCGCCGTCGTCGGCTTTTTGGTGATCAGCTTCGCGATCTGGGGCATCGGCGACATTTTTCGCGGTTTCGGCCGCTCGACCGTCGCCAAGATCGGCCGCAATGAACTGACCGTCGAGCAGTTCCGCACGCTGTATAACGATCGGCTGCAGCAATTTTCCCGTCAGCTCGGGCGCCCGATCAGCGCGGATCAGGCGCGCTCGACTGGTCTCGACCGGGTGATCGTCGGGCAGATATTCTCGGAAATCTTGCTCGATGAGCGTACGCGTGCACTCGGGCTTGCGCTCTCCGATGCGGAGGTCGCCAAGCTGATCACCAATGATCCGGGGTTTCGGGGGGCGAACGGTGAGTTCGACCGTTTCCGGTTCGAGCAAACGATCCGCAGCGCCGGTTACACCGAACCACGCTACGTGGCCGAGCAGCGCCGTCAAGCGCTGCGCCGGGAGCTTGCCGGAACCATCGCATCCGGATTGGACGCGCCGAAGGCAATGGTCGAGGCGCTCAACCGCTATCAGAACGAGCAGCGCTCGATCGAATATGTCCTGCTCGACCGCGCGCTCGCCGGCGACATTGCGTCCCCTCCGCCGGAGGCGCTCGCCAAATATTTCGAGGAGCGCAAGATCCTCTTCCGCACGCCCGAATACCGCAAGCTCGTGATCGTGTCGCTGATCCCGAGCGAGCTGGCGCGGTGGATCGAGATCTCCGACGCCGATCTCAAGCGCGCCTATGAGGAGCGCCGTGCGCGTTATATCACCCCCGAGCGGCGCCACATCCTGCAGGTCGACTTTCCCAATGCCGGGGCGGCAAGCGCGGCGGCAGAGCGCATCGCCAAGGGCGCGAGCTTCGTCGACATCGCCAAGGAGCTTGGCAAAAGCGAAAAGGATATCGACCTCGGCACGCTGCCCAAGGCGGCAATGATCGACCGGGCGGTCGCCGATGCGGCCTTTTCGCTCAAGGAGGGCGAGGTCAGCGCGCCGGTGCAAGGGCGCTTCGGCACCGTGCTCGTGCAGGTCCTCAAGATCGAGCCGGAGCAGGGTCGCCCGTTCGATCAGGTCGCCGGGGAGCTCAAGCAGGAGCTCGCCATGGCACGTGCCAAGAACGACATCTTCGATCTCTACAACAAGATCGAGGACGCTCGCGCAGAAGGAAAGCCGCTCGCCGAGGCCGCCGCTAATCTGAAGCTCGAGGCACGCACGGTCGAGCTCGATCGCTCCGGCCGTGACCCCGCAGGGGCGCCCGTCAAGCTACCCGATGCGCAGCGCCTTCTGCCCGCCGCGTTCACCACCGACATCGGGGTCGAGCGCGATCCGTTGCAATTCGAAGACGGATATATCTGGTACGACGTCGCCGGGATCTCGCCCTCGCGCGAGCGTTCGCTCGAGGAGGTGAAAGATCAGGTCGAGGCGCGCTGGCGCGAGCAGGAAATGGCAACGCGCCTCGATGCCAAGGCAACCGGTATGCTCGACAAGCTCAAGGCAGGCGAGACGCTTGCGCAGGTCGCCGCGGCAGATCATCTCAAGGTCGAAAAGCTGAGCGGTCTCAAGCGCGGCGAGGCTTCCGGTCCGCTCGCGGCCGCGGGAGTGGACGCGGTCTTTCGTACGGCAAAGGACGGCGCCGGCAAGGCCGACGGGGCGCAGGCAGGGGAGCAGATCGTGTTTCGCGTCACCGACATCGTCGTGCCAAGCCTCGATAAGGCGTCCGAGGAGGCTAAACGCGCCGTCCAATCCCTCAACCGCGGCCTCTCCGAGGACATTCTCGCCGAATACCTTGCCTGGCTCGAGCGTGAAATCGGCGTCACCATCAACCAAAGCGCGCTGAACCAAGTGATCAGCGGCGGAGCCGGCGACGGCACAAACTGACCTTACAATGCAGATCGAGCCGCAAGCGACCGCGTTTGCCAAGCGCTACGCGCGAGGCGAGGCTCAGGTCGTGTGGACCACGCTTGTTTCCGACCTCGAAACCCCGGTGTCGGCGTTTCTCAAGATCGCCGGTACGCGGCCGCTGAGCTTTCTGCTCGAGTCGGTGGAGGGCGGCGCGCTGCGCGGGCGTTATTCAATCATCGGGCTAAATCCCGATCTCGTGTGGCGTACCATAGCCGGGCGGGCCGAAATCAATCGCCGGTCGCAGCAAAGCATGCACAGCTTTACGCCCTGCAGCGAACCGGCGTTGGCGGCGCTGCGCGCGCTCATCGCCGAAAGCCGCATCGAGCTGCCGGATGTGCTCCCTCCCATGGCAGCCGGCATTTTCGGATATCTCGGCTACGACATGGTGCGGCTCATGGAGGAGTTGCCTCCGCCTAATCCCGACCCGATCGGAATCCCCGATGCGATGCTGGTGCGCCCCAGCGTCGTCGTCGTGTTCGATACGGTCAAAGACGTGATCACGGTGGTCACCCCGGTGCGACCGGAGAGCGGCGTCAGCGCCGAAGCTGCGCTCAGGCGTGCAAGCGAGCGCCTCTCCGCGGTCGTCGATGCGCTCGATGCGCCGCTGGCGCACGCTCCGCCCGAGGTCCACGCGGGCCCGCTCACGGTGTGGCCATCCTCGAACGTTGCGCCGGCCGAATACGAGCGGATGGTCGATGTCGCCAAGGAATACATCGCAGCCGGCGACATTTTTCAGGTCGTATTGTCACAACGTTTCGAGGCGCCGTTCGAACTGCCGCCATTTGCGCTTTACCGGGCACTACGGCGGGTCAACCCGGCGCCCTTTCTGTACTTCCTCGACTTCGGAGGCTTTTCGATCGCCGGCTCGAGCCCGGAGATCCTCGTGCGCGTGCGCGAAGGCACGGTGACCATTCGCCCGCTCGCCGGCACGCGTTCGCGCGGCGCGACACTGGAGCAGGACAAGGCACTCGAGGCCGAGCTGCTGGCGGATGAGAAAGAACGCGCCGAGCATCTGATGCTGCTCGACCTTGGCCGCAATGATGTCGGCCGTGTCGCGCGCTCGGCCAGCGTCAAAGTCACCGATCAGTTCTTCATCGAGCGCTTCAGCCAGGTGATGCACATCGTCTCCAACGTCGAAGGTCAGCTCGACGGGAAATACGACGCGCTCGACGCGCTCGCGGCCGGCTTTCCGGCCGGCACCGTCTCGGGCGCCCCCAAGGTGCGGGCGATGCAGATCATCGACGAACTCGAACCGCAAAAGCGCGGGATCTATGCCGGATCGGTGGGTTATTTCTCCGCCGCGGGCGAGCTCGACAGCTGCATCGTGCTGCGCACGGCGTTGATCAAGGACGGCATGATGTATGTCCAGGCCGGCGCCGGGATCGTCGCCGATTCCAACCCCCAGGCCGAGCAGCAGGAATGCGTCGACAAGGCCAAGGCGCTGTTCCGCGCCGCCGAAGAGGCCAAGCGATTTGCGAGCGCGGCGCGGCGGGGACAATAGCTTGCCGCCGCACTATATATTACTGGCGGCTTTGCCCGGACGGTTCCCGCGAAGGGACCGAAACATTCCGTCAGGGTGGCCAGGCGACTGCAAATGAAGGTTACGAACATGGACGCGAAAACCGAACCGCGATGGAAGCACGATGGCGTGCGCGTCATTCCGGCCCATGCGCTCGATCCCAACACGGCGCAGACGCCGGGCATGGATCGCAAGGCCGCCATCAATTATGCCCGCGTCGGCGCCCAGAAGATTTGGGCTGGCACGGTGAATATTCGTCCCAACGCCAAGACCGGAGCACATCACCACGGCGAGCTGGAAAGCATCATCTACGTGGTGCGCGGCAAGGCGCGCATGCGCTGGGGCGAACGGCTCGAATTCACCGCGGAGGCCGGTCCCGGCGATTTCATCTATGTGCCGCCCTTCGTGCCCCACCAGGAAATCAATGCCAGTTCGAGCGAGTCGCTCGAGTGCGTGGTGGTGCGCAGCGACAACGAAGCGGTCGTGGTCAATCTCGACATCGAGCCGGTTGAGAAGCCCGACGAGGTGTTATGGATCGATCCAATCCATAAGGGGTGACACGCAAGATCGAGTCGTTCCGGCCGAGCCGCGCAGCGGCGAGAGCCGGAATCCATAGCCACAGCCCGTGGTTATGGATTCCGGGTTCGCGGGCTTTGCCCGCGCCCCGGAACGACACGTCAGAAACTAACTAAGGCGCGTACTCATAAATCCGGTTCTGTGAGCGCGGCTTGCTGAGTGTCCGCTTCGCTCCGCAAGCGACTGAATTGCTGCGCCGCCGCGAATTGCAGCGATGTGCCAATCGCGACCACATGCACCGCACCAAATTTAGATCTTCCCTCGATCACCCCGTCGGCTGACCGGGCGCGGCTAGGCCGCTTCTTACGTTGTGAAGACGAATCGAGTTCCGACTGCAGAGTGGATGACCTTATCGCCTAGTTCAGTACGAGCGAGGTCGTAGAATCTGTCTCCGGAGCAGTGGCCGGGGATCAGATAGTCGGGACTGATCTCCTTTAAGGTCGCGACGACCTCTCGGATGTAGTCGTCGTTCAGCGGGGGAACGATATGGAAGCCACCAATAACAGCATGGACTTTCTGGATGCCCGAGACTGCTTGCGTCTGCTTAATCGCGTTGATTATGCCGCGATGGCTGCACGAGGCAAGAACGACGAGACCTTTGCCCTTGACCAAAAAGTTAGTCGCGATTTCGTGCTCGAAATCATCCGGGATGAAAGCGCCAGTATTTTTCGCTGGTGACATCTTGTCCGGGAAGCATCCGAAACCATTGACGACGCCGACTTTTTCTTTGCTTGGCTGTAATGGTTTCTCCGAGCTCACCTGCGCGATCTTGCCGGTAGTGAAGCCATGATCGGCGACGATGGCGGGGCCCTCCGCCATCATCAGCGCAAGGTCTGCGTCCAAGATTGCCTTGCGGTCGAGCGCGCCGTATTGCCCGAAGGCAGTCTCCCGTGTGCAGAAGCTATCTTCACCGCCCACGAAGAATGGAAGGTTTTTCTTGAGCTTGCCCTTGTTCGCGGAAAGAAATCCGACCATTCCACCGAAATGATCGTAGTGGCCGTGGCTCAACACGAGCGCATCGAAATTCGCAGGATCTATTTTGAGAATTGACATGTTGTTGATGAGCGTTTCCGGCGTGTAACCGAAATCGATCAGAACGTTGCGCACCTCGTTGCCTCGCTGCGATTCCGCGTGCATCGAGAGACCCCACTCGCCGTGCAACGCGGTGCGCGGTGGCGCGTCCGGCGTCAGATTGGCACCCGTCCGCCGCTCGATGGTGAGGCCATCGCGCTTTTCCGAGGGAATGAACTGTATGACCTGATTATCGGTGACGATGCGAACGGCAACCCGGTCGACCTCCGGAACCTTGGACCCAAGCGCCTGAGCTCGCGCCGTCCGCTCATTTCCGACCAAGGTGCCGATGAGCGCCGACACGAAGCCTGCGCCACCGGCGCAAAGCAATCTGCGTCGCGATACTGGCGACGATGGATGACAATAACAGCTACCGAACAGCATGGGTTCGCTCCATTTTAAGAACTGAAAAAGAACCTTAAGCCCAAGGCAGCCCCTGAATTAGTCCGCTGAGTGTCAACCTTGCTCAAATGTGAGACGCCCGCAACGCGTCTGCTTTACCTCCAATTGCTGCCGAATGGGCGCGCCGAAACAAAGCGACGCGACATGCCAAAAGCAGACTCATACACTGCGGCGAAGGATGTGCATGAGTTCCGTTATTCAATCACCCGGTCGGCGCGCGCCAATACCGTATCGGGAATCGTGATGCCAAGTGCCTTTGCAGTCTGCAAGTTAATCGACAGCTCAACCTGCGTGGGCTGTTGGACCGGAAGATCAGCAGGCTTCGCCCCGGTCAATATCTTCTTCACGTATTCAGCAGCGCGATGATACATGGCTCGCCTCGGAGGCCCATAACTCATCAAGGCGCCAGCGTCTGTGAACTCAGGGACGTATGTAATGGTGGGGAATCGGTGTTTGAGCGCCAACGCGGAAATAGGCTCACGCAAGTCATATAAGGCGGCGTCGGACATGACGACCAGGGCCTCGGGCGGCTGCCGCGCAAGAGTTGCAAAGGTGGCATCGAGTCCACTCACGGTCGTGAACTCGACCAAGCGAACTGTCACACCGATCGAGCCGGCTTGGGCTGGCATTACTTTAGACAATTCGCGATTAGCGGGATTGGCGGGGTTGAACAGTACTGCAATGTCTCTGATTGCCGGAAAAGTACCCCGCAGGATTTCCACCAACTTGGGCATCACATCCTGCGCCAAGTTCGCTAGACCGGTCGTGTTTCCGCCCGGTCGTGCAAGGCTCGCGATCAGCCCCTGGCCAACCGGATCGATGAGGCCGGTCATGACGATCGGTATCGTTGAGGTGGCGCGCTGCGCTGCACGTGCCGCACTAATGGTCGTTACGACAATCACGGCGGGCTTACGCTGCACCAGTTCGGCGGCGAGTGTCTGAAAGCGGCTATAATCGCCGTCTGCATAGCGTAGGTCGAGCACGTAGTCTCGACCCTCAATCATGCCGTTATCACGCATTCCTTGCTTAAAAGCCTCTACAAAAATCGCGAAGGAGCCCGCCGCACCGCTGATCAAGAACCCGACCAGAGGCATCTCCTGCTGCGCCCGCGCCGCGAGCGGCCATGTCACCGCCGCGCCACCGAGCAGCTTCATGAAGTCGCGCCGTTTCATCGGTTCACCCCAAAGCCAATGACCACGGACAACTATAGCAGGGTCAGTGCCGTGCATTGCAGCAAAAGGGGCCCCTCAATGACCGGTTTGGGTCGATGCTGTTGAAAAAGTAGGTTTCCCGATTGGCGTTATGCTTTTGAGTGATTTTGATCCGGCCGAGGTGAGCCGGCTGCTGGTTTTACTTTGCGGCGGTCTCGACGCGGACGCGACCGCCGCTTGCCTCAGCGACCTCAGGCAAACGATGCGCGCCGCCGGGCGGGTGGTGGCCCCGGTATTCGGAGCGCCAAGGTCTTGAGGTTCTGCACGATGGCGGCGAGAAGGAACTCATCGCGTGCGCCGGAAAGGCCTCGCAGCCGCATGCGCTCGAAGCCGTGATGACTCTTCAAGTGGGCAAAGCGCATCTCAACGCGTTTGCGCTCGTCGCGCGACTTGAGGAAGGCCTTTGTCCGCATCAGCCGGCGTGTCACATCGCGGGCATATTCATGAACATCGCGGGGAATCTGACGCGCCGGGCTATTGGGACAGCATTGCATCTTGAGTGCACAGACTTCGCAGTCGAACTTGGATGAGCGATAGCGAAGCATGTTGCCGTCGTGCACGGTGCCGGTGGTGTGCAGCACCTTGCCATTCGGGCAGATGTAAACACCTCGGCGCCGGTCCCAGCGGAAGTCACTGCGCGAGAAGGTGCCGTCATCACGCTCGCTGGCATCGCGGACCGGGATGTGCGGTGCGATCCTGCGACCAACCAGCCACCCCAGGAAGCGGCCAGTGCCATAAGCAGTATCGGCGGCAAGCCGCTTCGGCTTCAGGCCGAAGCAACGTTCGGTGCGATCGAGCATCGTCTTTGTTGACTCAACCTCGTCATAGGTGCGCGCCGGCGTTGGCTCAACGTCGATGATGATCGCGTTCGCGATGTCGATGAGATAATTGAGCCCATAACCGAACTGCACCCGCTTGTTGGCCTTGGCGGTCCAGGCCGAGCAGGGATCGCTGGGAGAGATCACCTTCGGTGGCTTCCGTTCGGGATTGGGTTCGGTCTCGCCTTCGAGCGCCGCGAGATATTCCTTGACCGCGCGCGTCTGGCGTTCGGGCTCGGCCCACGCGATCTCGTCCGGCGCTTTGCCATGGTAGCGGCTGGCATTGGCCTCCATCACGCTGGCATCGACGGCGAACCCCTCGCCCTTGACGAGACCGGCATCCATGCATGCACGCACCACAGCCTCGAAGACCTGGCGGAGGATGTCGCTGTCACGGAAGCGACCGTGGCGATTGACCGAGAAAGTCGAGTGATCAGGCACCTTGTCTTCCAGATCGAGGCGGCAGAACCAGCGATAGGCGAGGTGCAACTCGACCTCCTCGCACAGCCTCCTCTCAAAGCGAATGCCGTAGCAGTAGCCAACAATGAGCATTCGGATCATCAGCTCGGGGTCGATCGAAGGCCGGCCGATCTCGCTGTAGAAAGGATCCAGCTTCTCCCGCAGCTCAGCCAATATCCGCGTCACGGTCGGATTGACGCGGCGCAGAAGATGGCGCTCCGGAATGCGCTTTTCGAGGTTGAAGAGATAAAACAGCTGGCTCTGATCGACCGCCTGCCGACCCATCATGACCCGCCTCCGCCGAAAGCCTCAACCAGACGGAATCATGATTCGCCGATAACCACGAGCTACTTTTTCAACAGCATCGGTCA
>DATNNX010000134.1:0-4741 GCA_035601615.1 Xanthobacteraceae bacterium | reverse complement strand
CAAGGAAAAGGGTAGGGGCTACATCCGCGCCACGATCGCAGTCATGGAGTCGCTCGATCTGCCCAAGGAGGACATGGAAAAGATCTGCCACCGCAACGCAGAAACGATGTTTGCGCTGCGAAAGAGCTAGGGGTGATGGACTCGTTTCCCGCCGGAGCCTAGGCCCGCGAAAGCAAGGGACCCAGATCGGGGGCGAAACCATTGAATGAGCCGACGCGCGCGACTACCCTTGCAACGACGTACCGGAGGAAGGATGTTCGCGCCTTGGCGAGCGGCGATGGTGGTCACCGCGGCCTTGGCGGCGACCCCCGCGCACGCCGATACAGTCGCCGATTTCTACAAGGGCAAGCAGATCAATCTGATCGTTGGCTATGGGCCGGGCGGCGGTTACGACACCTATGCGCGGCTCTTGGCGCGCCACTTCGGCAGGTTCGTTCCCGGCAATCCAAATGTGATCGTGCAGAACATGCCGGGCGCCGGCAGCCTGCGCGCGGTCAACTACCTCTACAACGTCGCGCCGAAGGACGGCGCCACTATCGGCACGTTCGCGCGCAACATGCCGCTCATCGGTCTGCTCGGCGGCAATTCAAACGTCCAGTTCAATCCGCGCAGGTTCACCTGGCTCGGTTCCACCTCGAGCTTCGTCCAGGACGCCTACATTCTGATCGTGCGCAAGGATGCGCCGGTGAAATCGATCGACGAGGCGCGCCGTGCCGACCTGCCGGCGCTCGTGCTCGGCGGCACCGCTGAAGGGGCCACGGGCAACGACGTGCCGGTCATTCTGCGGGATACCATCGGCCTGCACGTCAAGCAGGTCGTGGGCTATCCGGACAGCGCCTCGATCTTTCTCGCGATCGAACGCGGCGAGGTCCACGGGCGGACCGTCGATCTGTCGACGGTGAGATCGGTTAAGCCCGAGTGGCTCAAACCCGATGGCGGTTTTCGCGTCTTCGTTCAGTTCGCGCGCGCGACCCGGCATCCGGATTTTCCGGACGTGCCGACCGCGCGCGAGCTTGCCAAGAACGAGGCGGCGCGTGCGCTGATCGAGCTGGCGGAGCTGCCCTATGCGATGTCTCGGCCCTTCGCCGCGCCGCCGGACCTGCCGCCTGATCGCGCCAAAGCGCTGCAGCGCGCGTTCCTCGCCGTGCACGACGATCCGCAATACCTGGAAGATGCGGCCAAGCTCAGAGTCGACGTGAGCCCGATCGGAGGCGATGGGGTTCTGCGTGCGATCGACGGGATCGGCGCCGCCTCGCCGGAGCTATTGGAATATGTGCGCAAGCTCCTGGCCGAGACCCGCGGCGGCGGGTAGCGCGAAACTCCGTTGGCGGCGGCGTCCGCCGCGACCGCGGACGACCTCGACATCGCGCGCCGTTCGCCCGTCTTTCCAGTTCGTGTACACTATTGGACGGGGCTCGATAGAAATCGCGCTCGAAAGCCGCCGCCGCTGAACGCGCGATCGAGCGTCCCGAGGAAACCCATGCACGACACTCCCGATCAAGTGCACTGGCACGAACCGAAAACCGGGGAGAACGCCGGCTACGGCAAGTTCAAGCGCGCGCCGATGCCGTACGACCGCTTCATGGAGGCGGAGGGCGTGCCGGTCTATCGCGGCATCGGGGTTCGCCGCGTGCAGGACCTGACGCTTGCGCCTTGGAAGCGGCTCGGCGGTCGCGGCTCGTATATCCAGCTCTTCGGCACCGAAGGATTGTGGGGACTTTACCTCGTCGAAATCCCATCCGCCGGCGCACTCAACGTGGAGCGGCACCTCTATGAAAAAGTCGTGCTGGTGGTCGAAGGCCGCGGCACGACCGAGGTCTGGCAGGAAGGGCAGGGCAAGCGGCACGTGTTCGAATGGCAGAAGGGCTCGCTGTTCTCGATCCCGCTCAACGCCTACCACCGGCTCGTGAATGCAGCGAGCGCGCCGGCGCTGCTCTTGTGCGGAACCTCGGCGCCGAACGTCATGAACGTGATCGACAACACCGATTTCGTCTTCAACTGTCCCTACACGTTCAGCGAGCGTTTCGCCGGGGCGGAGGACTACTTCAAGCCCCGCGATGATATCGAGCCGGACCCGATCCGCGGGCTCGCCATGCGGCGCACCAATCTCATTCCCGACATCGTCAACACCGACCTGCCCCTCGACAACCGCCGCTCGCCCGGTTACCGCCGGGTCGAGCCGTTCATGGCCGGCAACCGCTTCTATTTGTGGATCGGCCAGCACGAGACCGGCCGCTATTCCAAGGCGCACAAGCACGCCTCCGCCGCCGTGCTCATCTGCATCAAGGGTAAGGGCTACACATATACCTGGCCTGAAACGCTCGGCACCACGCCGTGGCGGGACGGCAAGGCAGACAAGGTGCTGCGCCAGGACTACGAGCCGGTCGGGCTGGTCTCGGCCGCGCCGATGAGCGGCGATTGGTTCCACCAGCATTTCGGCATCGGCAAGGAAGGCCTGCGCATCACCGCCTGGCATGGGCCCAACAACCAGCGCTCGCGCAAGCCCGGCCGCCCCGGCGAGCAGCTCTTGGATTACGGCGCCATCGATCTCGGCAAAGGCGGCAGCGCCATCCCGTATCACCAGGAGGATCCCGCCATTCGCACGGAATTCGAGGCAGCGCTCGCGCGCGAAGGGGTCGCTGGCCGGATGAATCCGGAATTCTACCAGCGGCCTCCGGCCGAGGGAGAAGTGGTGATGGGAGACGTGATGTAGGCGCGCGATCCGAAACAAGACGCAGCGGGAGGAACAATGAAGCGAAGCATCGACCGAATTCTCACCACCCACGTGGGCAGCCTGCCACGGCCCGCCGATTTGCTGGACCTGGTGCGGGCCAAGGAAGACGGCAAGCCCATCGACGAGAAGGCCCACACCGCGCGCCTGCGCGAGGCGGTCGCGGACGTGGTCCGCAAGCAGACCGACCTCGGCATCGATATCGTCGACGACGGGGAGTTCGGCAAGCCGAGCTTCGTCTCATACGTCAACGAACGTCTCGGCGGCTTCGAGTTCGACAGAGAGGCGCCGCGGCAAAGCCCGTGGGCGGGCTCGCGCGAGGCCAAATCCTTCCCGGAGTTCTACGGCGACGGCCACGTGGCCGCGCGCCAGAACCACATGGTCTGCACCGCGCCCGTCACCTATCGCGGCATGGCGCAACTCAAGACCGACATCGACAACCTCAAGGCAGCGCTCGACGCCGCCAAGCCGCAGGAAGCTTTCATGCCGGCCATTTCGCCGACGAGCGCGGCGGATTGGCAGCGCAACGGCTACTACAAGAGCGAGGAGGAATATCTATTCGCCATCGCCGACGCGCTGCGCGAGGAATACGAGGCGATTGTAAAGGCCGGCCTTCTGCTGCAGGTCGACGATCCGCATCTCGTCACCTACTGGATCAAGGAGCCCGATCTCACGCTCGAGCAGTTTCGGAAATGGGCGCAGCTGCGCGTCGAGGCGCTCAACCATGCGCTGCGCAACATTCCGCCGGAAAAAGTGAGGCATCACACCTGCTACGGCATCAATATGGGACCGCGCGTGCACGATCTGGAGCTCAAGCACATCGTGGACCTCATTCTGAAGATTCGTGCCGGCGCCTATTCCTTCGAGGCCGCCAATCCGCGCCACGAGCACGAATGGAAGGTGTGGGAGACCCACAAGCTGCCCGCGGGCAAATCGCTCATCCCCGGCGTGATCAGCCACTCGACGGTTTTGGTCGAACATCCGGAGCTGGTGGCCGAGCGTATCGTTCGCTACGCCAAGGTGGTGGGGCGCGAGAACGTGATCGCCGGCGCCGATTGCGGTTTTGCGACCTTCGCCGGCTCGAAGGAAGTGCACCCGAGCATCGTGTGGGCGAAGTTCAAGTCGCTCGCCGAAGGCGCGCAGCTCGCCAGCCAGCAGCTGTGGGGCGGACGGTGAGCTGGGGTCGGAACGCTGCTGCAAAGGGTGCCTTG
Organism: Xanthobacteraceae bacterium; assembly: GCA_035601615.1. Lineage (GTDB taxonomy): Bacteria > Pseudomonadota > Alphaproteobacteria > Rhizobiales > Xanthobacteraceae > VAZQ01. Next base: position 799 of record DATNNX010000134.1, on the reverse strand, counting down.
AGGAACTGCTATTTCACGTGAGGCTGCGCAGCCGTCAGGCCCAATAGAATTCGCTTGGGCGTCTTGGGACAACATTATCTTCCTGTGGCCGCACTTTCCTGTGGCCGCCCTCGTACTATCGGAATTCATGTGAAAGGCGAATCGCGTATTCTAGGAACTGAGGTCCCGCCCTTCCTTGTCTCTTGCGTATCATTCGGCAGGGAGAGAGAAATCCGGTCATTGTTCGCACCCGCGAGTGGCTTAGCTCTCGGGTGAGGTCGCGCTGGAAGCCCAATTGGCTCCCGCACAGCGCGTTTAGGAAAGATCAGAATGTCGCTTGCTGAACAGCTCGATTCCTCATTGAGATATCAGCCTTTCGGCTCGGTTTGGTACGGCGAGGAAGATGCAGAGTTGCTTGAGAGGCTTCTTTCGTTCTACCCGCGCAAACCGCCGGAACGCATCCTGGATGCGACAGTTAATGGCGGTCGGTTTTGGCGTGGTACCCGCAGAAAGGTGATCGGGCTGGATATCGACCCGCGGCATCAGCCGGCAGTCTGTGGCGACAACGCTGTGATGCCGTTCCGCTCTGGATGCTTCGAAGTGGTGGTTTACGATCCGCCCCATATTCCGAACCAAGGCCGCGATCGGTCAAAGGACTTCAATACTCGATTTGGACTCGGTGACCGGTCTACGAAAGAGCATGGCTACAGCTTTGCGCACACCTATCCTGCTTTCATGGCGGAGGCCTATCGCGTCCTAGAGGACGAAGGAGTCTTGTTCTGCAAGATCGCCGATTATGTCCACAATCATCGTTATCAAT
>DATNNX010000133.1:0-4649 GCA_035601615.1 Xanthobacteraceae bacterium | reverse complement strand
CGCCCTTGATCTCGAGCGATGCCGAAATGCGATGCGGCGTCGAGAGGTCGACGCCGTCGTCGTCGAGGTAGTCGGTCTGCGGGCCGTAACGCCCGTCCGGCGTCGCAGCAATCCGCTTTCGCAGCTCCGTCTCGCAGATGTCCATCCAGATCGTCCAGCAGGCGAGCACCTCATCGACACCGTATTTTCCGAACAAATCGGAAAATTTGCTCAAGCCATAAGTGTTGGTGTTGATCTGCGCCTTGATGTCGCCCCAGGTGACTTCCGGCGTGCGCGTGTTGGCGCAGATGAGCGCTTCCACGTCGCGATTGAGCTCGCCGCGGCGCAGGATCTTGAGCGGCGGAATCAGCAAGCCTTCCTGAAACAGGTCGGTGGCATCGCCGCTGTTGGTCCCGGGGACCTTGCCGCCGAGATCCGGCTTGTGGGCGATATTGCCGATGAACCCGAGGAGACGCTCGCCCGCGAACATCGGCGAGATGACGGTGATATCGGTCGCGTGATTCTGACATGCCTGGTACGGGTGGTTGACGATGAACGCATCACCCGGCTCGATGGCTTGCCCGAAGCGGCGGCGGATCTCGTTCACCTGCGCCGCCAGCGGGCCGATGTGGAGCGGCTGCGGGATGCCTTGCGCCACCATGCGGCCCGCGGCGTCGAAGACGGCGAAGGTGAAATCCTGGCTTTCCTTGATGATGGTGGAATAGCCCGTGCGCAACATATTGAGCGTGAGCTCGCCGGCGATCTGCAGGGTCGACTGATAGATGACCTCGAGGTCGATGGCGTTCACGGCCGTAGCCTTCTCGTCGCGTGCGCGCAAGCGGGCGCCCTACGGCTTCACCGGATAGAGCTTCTCCAGCTGCGCGAAATACCCCTCCTGCTTCAGCGCCTCGATGATGCCGAGATCGAGATAATCTGCCGCGTTGCGGCTGCCGATGTCGGTCCCGATTGCCTCGAGCTGGGCGAGCACGTTTTCGGCGCCCGCGCGCGAGGGGGCGGCGTCGCGCGGCATCAGGCGCTTGAAATCGGCATAGGTGGCGGCGACCACCTTCGGGTCGCTGGTCTTGAACTTTTGCGCGATCACCTCCTTCGCCTTGGCCTCGTCGGCGAGGGCGAGGTAGGCGCCGGCGACGTAGGCCTTCACGAAACGTGTCAGCGTGGCGTGATTGGCTTTCAGATAACTGCTGGAGACGACGACGGAATCGAAAATCCACGGTGTCTTGGCAGCTGCCAAATCAATTATGGGATTAAAGCCGCGTTCCTTGGCCGGCGTGATGGCCGGCTCGATCAGCGGCGCGACGTCGATGCGGCCGGCAATCAGCGCGCCGAAACGCTGTGAGCTGCCGCCGATCTGCGAAACGGTGACGTCGGAGCGCGTGAGGCCGAGCTGCTTGAGCAGGATACTGATGGCGACGTCGGTCTCGGACCCGAAGGTGCTGATGCCGAATGTCTTGCCTTTGAGATCGCCCATGCCGACGCCGGGCTTCGTGAACATGGTGATCGGGATGGTATTGCAGGTCGAGGTGATGAGCCGCAGGTCGGCGCCCTGTTTGTTGGCGAGGACGGCGGGCGCGAGCCCCACATGCATGGCCTGAATTTCGCCGGAGAGCAGCACCTGGAGACCGCGCGTACCGCCTTCCATATTGACGACTTCGACCTTGAGGCCCTCCTTCTCGTAAAAACCGCCGGCCTCCCCCATCCAAACCGGAAAGATGGTCACAACCGGCGCCGAGATGCCGATCTTGAACGGGATGGCATCGGCGGCTTGGGCGGGTGCCGCCGCCGCTTGCAGCGCGACGCCGAGCACTACCGCTGCGATGCTCAACTTCGTCAAACGCATTGGCTCCTCCGGAGCCCTCGCTAAATCGAGGGCCGCTATGAGTGCTCTAAGAACTGTGATCGATCCGGTCAACGCTACGCCGGTTGCGCTCGGCCCTGACATCCTCCTCGATGAGGCTCCAGACGGCGTCTTCGATGGCGTGGAAACGCGCCTCGCGTTTTACTGCCAGCCGGCGCGGCCGCTCGAGCGTGACCGGGATGCTTTGCTTCACCATTCCCGGCCGGCCGGAGAACACGATGACGCGGTCCGATAGATAGATGGCTTCGTCGATCTGGTGGGTCACGAACAGCACGGTCTTCTTCGCTTTTAGCCAGATTTGCAGCAGCTCCTCCTGCATCACCTCACGGGTTTGCGCGTCGAGCGATGCGAACGGCTCGTCCATGAGCAAAATCTTTGGATCGACGACGAGCGCGCGCGCGAGGTTCACGCGTTGCTGCATGCCGCCCGAGAGCTCATAGGGGTAGTGATGCTCGAAGCCGGACAGCCCAACCATGTCAATAAAGTTCGTCGCACGCTCCTTGGCTTCGCGCGCGCCGACGTTGAGGCATTCTAGGCCATAGCGGACGTTACCGAGCACGGTGCGCCACGGCAGCAGCGAGGCGTCCTGGAACACGACTGCGCGGTCCGGACCCGGCTTCGTCACCGCTCGCCCGTCGACCAGGACGCGGCCCGCGCTCGCCGGAATGAGGCCGTCGACGACTGAGAGAAACGTGGTCTTCCCGCAGCCGGACGGCCCCACGATCGAGACAAACTCGCCATCCATGACCTTCAGGTCTACGCCAGCGAGCGCTCGCAGCCGGGTATTGGTGCGCGGCTGGAGGTAATCCAGGCGAACGTCCTGTGCCTCGAGCTTGACAATCATGCTGCGACCGTCGTCAGGCGGGCGTACGCCAGATCTCGACCCGGCGCTCAATCCGCTGCACGATCTCGACCAATATCACCCCGACAGCGACGATGGTGAGCACTCCGACGAAGACCTTATCGGTCTGGAAGCGCGCGCCGGCCTGGTTGATCATGGCGCCGAGGCCAACGGCCGAGCCGTAGATTTCGCCGACGACGACGCCGATCATGCCGCGGCCGATCGCAAGCCGCAGTCCCGCCAGCAGAAAGGGGACCGAGCTCGGCAGGATGATGGTTCGAAACAGCCGCCACTCGCTCGCGCCGAAGCTTCCGGCGACCCTGACCAGGCGCGGATCGGTGGTGCGAACCGCGGCGTGCGCGTTGATCGCGAGCGGCAGCACCGCAAGCAGGAAAACGATCAAGACCCGCTCGCTCACTCCGGTTCCGACCCATATGACGATCAGTGGCAGGAACGCCACCTGCGGCGTGGCGTTGAGCGCCGCGAGGAACGGTTCGACCGCGTAGGACAAGCGCCGGTACCAGCCGCCGGCAAGCCCGAGCGGAATCCCGATTGCGACCGCCAGAGCGAGACCGAAAAGGTAGCCGACACTGCTCCAGGCGAGGTCGCGCCAGATCTCCCCGGTGACGAAGAACATGCGAAAGGCCGCCGCTGCGATCAGCGTGGGCGAGGAAATGAAAATCGGCTTGAGCTTCAACCGCTCCGCCGAATCTCCCAGCAGCGGGCGCAAAGCGTCCGCCCACCAGCCGCGCTCGAGACCTTCCCAGGCGATCAAGACCAGCAGAACCATGAGCGTGCCGAGAATGGCGCGCTCGTGCGCGAAATAGAAGCGCACGGCGGCGGGCATTTGCGTCCTGCTGCTTGCCGCGCGGACGGACCCGGTCGAACTCATGCCGCTGCGCTCGCCATCCGTGGTGTCCGTCATGATCGGTTCAACGCGGTTGCGGCCGCCATCGCTCGAAGCGATGTTCCAGAGCGTCGAGCAGCGCCACCACGATAAGCCCCGCGGCCATGAACAGGAGCGCGCCCACGAACACGACGTCGACCTGAAGCGTGTTGCCGGCGTCCGCGATCAGATGGCCGAGGCCCGCCGTCGACGCGTAAAGTTCGCCGACGACGACGCCGAGCAGCGCGCGGCCGGCGCCGTATTTCGCGCCGGTGAAGATGAAGGGCACGATACCGGGCAGAATAATGCTGGAAAAAATCTTGAGTCTCGAGGCGGAGAAACTACGCGCCACGCGGATGAAGCGTGCTTCGCTCGCCTTCACGCCGGAATGGGTATTGATGAGGAGCGGGATCACGGCGCCGAGAAAAACAACGACGACCTTCGACCAGATCCCAATGCCGCACCAGATGATGATCAGCGGCAAGAGCGTCACGCGGGGCACCGCGTTGAGCGTGTCGACGAACGGGCCGATCAGATATTGCAGGCGCTTGGACAAGCCGACCGCGAGCCCGAGCGGGATCGCGACCGCCAGCGCCGCGCCATAGCCGAGCATGAATTCGGTTGCGCTGACCTGAAGGTCGGTCCAGAAGTCGCGATCGTGGCTCAATAACCAGGCGGCCCGTGCGACCCGCGTTGGGGAGGAGATGAACAAGGGATCGACGAGGCCACTCGCCCCGAGCGCTTCCCAAACGAGCAGCAGGGCAAGCAGCGTACCGCCGGCGATCGCCGTCCGTTCGTGTGCGAGGTAGAGCCGCGCGAGGCTCGAGCGCCGGCGCTTGCTCTGCGTGGACAGTTCGAGATGTGCAGGAATGGTCATGAACAATGCGATGCAACCACCGCATTATACGTGAAGGACGGGGGCGCGGGCTGAGGCATCTCACCATGGTCACCCGCGGGCTTGACCCGCGGGTCCATCTTCTTCGTGAAAAAGATGGATCGCCGGGTCAAGCCCGGCGATGACGGGGGCAATCGCCTGCGGTCATCTCCGGTTTGCTTGAACCTGCTCA
>DATNNX010000132.1:0-2288 GCA_035601615.1 Xanthobacteraceae bacterium | reverse complement strand
CACTCACGTGCAACGCGCCGGCGACATCGGGCTTTTCAAGATCGTGAGCGAGGGCGGGGTCGCTTCCGGCGTGCGCCGCATCGAAGCACTCACCGGGCAGGCAGCGCTCGACTACGTCGATCAGAACGAGGTGCTGCTGCGGGACCTCGCCGACATGGTGCGCGGCACGCGCGAGGAGCTGAAGGACAAGGTGCGTGAGCAACTCGAGCGCGCGCGCCAGATGGAGCGCGAGATTCGCGCACTCAAGGACCGGCTCGCCTCCGGTCAGGGAGTCGATCTCGCCGCGGGTGCCGTGGACGTGCAGGGCGTCAAGGTGATCGCCACCCGGGTGGACGGTGCGGATGCCGGTGCGCTGCGCAGCGCCGTGGATCAGCTGAAGGAGCGCCTCAAGTCGGCGGTCGTGGTGCTGGCGAGCGTCGAGAACCCCGCGAAGGTGCTGCTGGTGGTGGGGGTGACCGCGGACCAGACCGCGCGCATCAAGGCCGGCGAGCTGGCCGGTGCGGTGGCTGCGCAGGTGGGCGGTCGCGGCGGCGGTCGGGCGGATTTTGCGCAGGCCGGTGGCAGTAAGCCCGAGGCGCTCGATGCGGCGCTCGAGTCGGTGCAGGCGTTCGTGCGCGCACGGCTCGCCGGCTGAGGGCGCGAGCGCTTTGCCGCACACGAGCCGCTTCAGTATCATGGCCGCCCCGCACGGCGGGCAGCCGGGACAGCCGCCGGCCAACTGACAGACAAGCGTTCCCAGGGCGCGGAGAGATGGCCGAGCGGTCGAAGGCGCACCCCTGCTAAGGGTGTAAGGGTCAAAAGCCCTTCGAGGGTTCGAATCCCTCTCTCTCCGCCAAATCAATCGCTTGTGCTTGATTCAAGTACGAACCGAAATAAGCCGTACGGAAATTTACGATCAGCTCGACCAGCACCGGTCAAGCACGACCCCAGGCGGAGCGAGGATGCCCGTCCGTCACGTGGAGTTGATGCGCAAGTACTCCACGAGTGTCTGCTGCGAACCAGTCAATCTGCCTGTCGCGGCTGGCACCGGGGGCGCCCGGGCGTTGGTGGCGAACTCGCCGGCTTGAGCGCGGAGCCGCCATGCCAGGTAAAGCGCACGATAGTCGCCGGCGATCAATTCATTGCGTATCGGTACGAGCGCGCTGAGCAAACCTGGGGCGACATCGCCCCAGTTAGCACCGCATTCGCTCTCCGACCATAGATCGATCACGAGATGCTTTCCGGTTGCGACGACGGTCGCAACACTCCGATTGCCACGGCCGCTGGCCGCGCGAATTGCGCAATACTTTTTCGCGATTTTCAGGTCAAGTCGCGCGCTTGGGACCCGCAATATAAACCGACGCGTACCCCAGTTTGCATAGTAAAGGAAAGCATCGAAGTACTTCACGACGAGCTCGTGTGGGTCTGCCTTGAAGTCGCCCCACTCATAGGTGTTGACGAGCCGTGTCGAAGTGATCGTGGCCCGACCCGTAATCGCACGGAGCCGCTTGCGCTCTATCGCGCTGAGGGGGTGATCGATCGCGACGAACTCATAGTACTGAAACTCGCTCATCGTGCGAGGGCGGGATGAATGAATGTCACGCGGTTATGCGCCTGCCGACCACGAGCGGTATGCCTCAATCCACTCCGCGCCCGCGGGGCGAGGGTTCGGAAGCGGGAGATCGAGAACAGGAATCCTCTGCCGCGAGCGACCGCGTCGGCAGATCGCCACGATTTGCTCGTCATCAGTCATGTCAATTCGTTCAACGGTCACCGTAACGCCGAGGATCTCGGTGTCGAACGGGGTCTTTAGGCGCTCGTCGAGCAGCGTATAGAAACCCACACGCTGTTCCGACTCGCCGTATGCATCAATGGTGGCCTCCTCGATCAGGGCGGCGAGCTTGGCCTTCGGGGGCGGCCACCGTTTGCGCTTGACAATCGTTCGGCGTGTCACAGGTCTTCCTCGAAATGTCGAAGCGCCTGCTGGTCATACTCGACGGTCCGCTCCTCGACCGGTTCGGCAAGTCCGAGCGGCGCCTCGCCACGCGCATAGCCAATCGCGCGGTAAGTGGCGAGCCGTTTCTCGAACATTCGCAGCAGCATCGGGACCTCACGATCGACGTAGTCGTAGACCCGCACTTCGGTCTTCGCTGGGTGACGTCGATGCAGCCGACCGCTGTACTGAATCAGAGTGCCCTTCCAAGAGATCGGCATCGCCAGAAAGAGCGTGTCGAGTCGGGCGTCATCAAACCCCTCGCCGATGTAGCGGCCCGTCGCAAGGATGAGCCGCTCGGCGCTGCCTGGAATGG